>DEDQ01000023.1:3612-6868 GCA_002350065.1 Ruminococcus flavefaciens | reverse complement strand
TCGATAGCTCTGCCGACGGTATGACCGAGGTTCAGCACCTCACGCAGACCGCTCTCGCGCTCATCTTTCATAACGACGCTGTACTTTATGCGGCAGTTTTCGGCAGCGATGTGCTCGCAGACCTCATCATCGAACTTGAAAATGCGCTCCATATTAGCGTTGAGGTAGTCGAAGAGGTCACTGCTCGCGAGGCAGGCGTGCTTGATAGTCTCAGCGAGACCGCTCGAGAGCTGTCTCTGCGGGAGAGTTTTCCACGCCGAGATGTCGATATAGACTTTTTTGGGCTGATTGAACATACCGATGAGATTAGTCGCAAGCGGCGTATCCACGGCAGTTTTTCCGCCGACAGAGGCGTCAGCGGCGGCGAGCAGGGTAGTAGCATAGTTGATGAAGGGGACGCCCCTGCCGTAAGTACCGGCGACGAAGCCGGCGATATCGGTGACAACTCCGCCGCCGACAGCGATGATACAGCAATCGCGGCGATAGCCCTTTTCGAGCATGGTATCCTCGATAAATTCCTTGGTCTGACGGGTCTTGCTTGTTTCTCCTGCGGGGAAGGAAATGACATCGTACTTAAAGCCGTTTTCCTCGAGCAAAGCGGCTATTCTGTCCGCATAGAGCGGTTTTACATTGCTGTCGGTTACGACAGCGAATTTCTTGATATTTCCAACGAGACCGGCATTGATATCGCTGATGAGTTTCTGCTCAAGTCCGTGACCGACCTCTATCTCGTAGCTGTCGTCGACGACTTTTTTGAGCTCAACGTTGAATGTACTCATAAATTCACCTGCACATATATTAAAATGAGCCTCCTGTGAATCCACAGGAGGCGTAGTTACGCGGTTCCACTCCGTTTTATAACTCTTGCCCTTAACGCGGGATACGCCGGAGGATACTATGATTTCCCCGCCGGAGCTGACAGCCGCACTTCACAATTTCCGTCTGCGGAACTCACACCGACCGTCCGCTCTCTGAAAGACCGCGAAAAAGCTACTCTGACTGCTACGCTTTTGAACACACTTACATTATATACTATAGGACGTGTATTTGTCAAGTATTTTTAACATAGTAAGGCTCAATAATGCACAATTGACGGGGCAGAGATTTGTGCAGATATACAAAGCTGAAAAGAAATTCCTGAATAATCAACGGATAAACGTTGAAAAACGGGAGATTTCCGCTCCCTTATGAAAACAGTCAGACTGTATAAGAGCTTTAGTCAGTTTTTTCCGGAGGAAATCCGTCCGTCCTGAATGGCGCGACCGGTATACCGTTCGAGCCGAAAAGTCTTACCTCTGCATAATTCGTCCACTTGAAACGCACATTACGCGGGTGCTTCACCTGCTTTGACCGGATATGTATCTGATTTCCGAGTATCTCCACTTCCTCCGCGGGGAAGAAGATACCGTCCTCGCCGGCGAGCTCGAAGCCGTCGGTCAGCCCGTCATTTCCGCAAAGTCCGCCGCAGTGATTACTGAGGTGAACAATCATCGTATCTCCGCGGCGGACCTCATAGGAACCGAACATCGGCGGCATAGTTTCGCTCCGCTCCATGAGTCCGTAGACCTCGCTCATCGCCTGAAGATAAAGCCTGTGACCGACCACGGACTTGTCTGTCGGGTGGATATTATTGAACTCGCCGCAGTCGAGCGCGACAGCGATACCAGTATTTTTTACCGTCCGGAAGAGCTTCATCTGCGCCTCACGGATATATGCCCAGCGTTTGGTATCGGGGTCCTCGCGGTAGCGGAACATCGGGAGCTGAACTATCAGGAAAGCCAATTCATCGCTGTGCCAGATATTGCGCCAGCACTTTATCAGCTCCGACATAAGCTCATAGTAGACCTCGGGGCGGTGGTCATCGGACTCGCCCTGATACCAGAGAACGCCCCTCACAGTATAGGGACACACGCGGCTGACCATGGTGTCGAACAGACCGCACGGGCGCATGGGATTCTTTATGCCGGGCGGTCCGGGGTAGCGGTTAACGCCGCATTTTTCCTGCAAGTCAGCCCAGCAGATATCGGGGTCAGCGGCATAGCACTCCGCGGCACGTCTGTCCCAATCCGCCTGATAGCGGGTATACTCGTCGTATTCGGCTATCATCTCCTCATCGGACTTTCCGGCAGTCGCGAGGTCGTACTCGTCGGTGTATACGCGGAGCTTCGCATTTCCGGCGAGCACCTCACGCGGCACCCATGCAGAAGCGGAGGTACCTCCCCAGTTGCAGCCGACAACTCCGACCACGCAGCCGAGCTTGCGGCTGAGCTCCTTAGCGAAATACCAGCCTACAGCCGACCAAGCGACCGAGTTTTCCTCGGAAGCGGACTCCCAGCGTGAAGCCGCCTCCGACCGGAGGAGCTCCTCGCCGTTCATAGCGCACTTGGGGGTATAGTAAAACCTGACGTTCTCGGAGGAGCTGTTTTTAAGCTCCTCCGCGCCGTTTTTGTCGTTGTGGAGCTCGTACTCCATATTGGACTGTCCGCCCGCGAGCCAGACCTCGCCGACAGCGACATTGCGGAAAATCTTCTTTATCGCGCCTGAGCAGACCTCGAGAGTGCAGGAGTCATACTGCGGCAGAGCAGGCAGAACGGCTTCCCAGCGGTCATCGTATATGGAAGCCTCGGCGCTGATATTCAGTTCGGGAATGCGCACGGAAATGGACTTTTCTCCGCCGCTGCATGAGCCGAAAACGCGGACGTTCATTCCGCGCTGCAAGACCATATTATCGCTGAAAATAGCCGCAGTTTTCATGATATTTCTCCTTTCATGAGGGTGCCACCCTCAAACTCCCGGCAGGGACGCTGTCCCTGCACCCTGCAAGGGCTCTGCCCTTGACCCGGTTAAGGCTCTGCCTTAACGATCCGGCAAGGGAGAATCTCCCTTGCAACCCAACTCACGTTGCCGCTCGTACCTCGCTCACTTTGTACAAAAGACTTTCTCTGCTTTCGCTCGACGGCACATACGGGTAGTGTTATCAGGGGAATCTGTTCGCTTATATAGACGTTTCGGCGATGACCTCTACCTCGACAAGTGCTCCTTTCGGGAGCGTCTTTACTGCAACGCAGCTCCTTGCCGGCAGATTTGTGAAATACTTGCCGTATATCTCGTTGAATGCTGCGAAATCGTTCATGTCCGCGAGAAAGCAGGTCGTCTTTACAGCCTTCTCAAACGAGGAACCTGCTGTATCGAGAATGGCTTCGAGGTTCTTCATGACCTGCTCAGTCTGTCCTTCGATAGTGTCCGCAACTATTGC
>DEDQ01000023.1:0-3546 GCA_002350065.1 Ruminococcus flavefaciens | reverse complement strand
CCTACTGCTGCGGGAGCTTTTTCTGTGTGTATCTTTATCATGGTTATTCCTCCGTATCCTTTTCCTGTTCGGGAGCATATGCAGTTTCTCCGCACTCCGGACAGGTATATATTTCTGCATTTTTCTCTATGACAGGGACGCTGAAAAATCCCTTGTCTGCAAATCTTTTGCTTGTGAAATTGAGCTTTATGCTGTCGCTGAGAGACATTTCAGCTCCGCATTTTTCGCATATCATAACGCCTCGAGTATCCTTTCTGTCATTTCCGTGCAGGTGAGGGGAGTTCCCTTTTCCGTGCCCATGAGGTCTGCCGTGCGATATCCCGCGTTGAGCACCTTGTCCACTGCCGTTTCTATTGCGTCAGCCTCAGCCGCGAGACCGAACGAGTAGCGGAGCATCATCGCTGCCGAGAGGATAGTCGCTATCGGGTCAGCCTTGTTCTGTCCCGCGATATCAGGAGCGCTGCCGTGTATCGGCTCGTACATTCCGCGCGTTGAATCTCCGAGCGACGCCGACGGGAGCATTCCTATCGAGCCTGTTATCTGCGAGGCTTCGTCCGAGAGTATGTCGCCGAACATATTCGATGTTACGATGACGTCAAACTGCTTCGGGTCGCGGACGAGCTGCATTGCGGCGTTGTCTACGAACATATCCGAGTATTCGACTTCGGGGTATTCCTCGGCGAGGGCGTGCATGGTCCTGCGCCACAGACGCGAGGATTCAAGCACATTCGCCTTGTCGATGCTGCAAACACGCTTAGAACGCTTCATCGCAGCTTCAAATGCAGCTCTGCCGATGCGTTCTATCTCGGTCACGCTGTACGCTTCCGTGTCGTAAGCCTCCTGTCCGAATTTCCCCTCGCGGTATCCGCGTTCACCGAAATATATGCCTCCGGTCAGCTCGCGGACTATCAGGATATCAAATCCGCTGCCGACTATCTCGTCTTTCAGCGGTGAAGCCGCTCTCAGCGCCGGATAGAGCTTCGCGGGACGCAGATTCGTGTACAGTCCCAGCGCGGAGCGTATGCCGAGAAGCGCCTTTTCCGGACGCTTTTCACCGGGGAGGGAGTCCCATTCGGGACCTCCTACAGCTCCGAGGAGGACGCTGTCGCTTGCGAGACAGCCGTCCACGGTCTCCTGCGGGAGAGGCGTTCCCGTCGCATTATAGGCGCAGCCTCCGATGAGATACGGCTTGAAATTGAAAGTATGTCCGAACCTTTCTGCTGTTTTTTCAAGTACGGCAGCGGCGCTGTCCACTATCTCGGGACCTATGCCGTCGCCTTTGAGCAATGCGATTTCGTATACCATATTTTACCTCGTTTCGGGTATGGATATCAGCGGGTGCCGACGTTCGTGATTGTCCGAACATCGCGTATTTTCAGGCCTTATTCTGGGTGAGCGCAGGTATCACTACAAGTCCCTTGTATGCGACAAATTCCGCGATGAACACGCACAGCGATACGAACGCCATTACTGAGTTGAATATTATCGACAGTATTATCCGGTACTCCTCGCGGCTGCGGACGGTCATGATGATGCCTGATATCGAGAAAAGCATCGCCATTGCCCAGCCCAGTGCCAGCATGAACGGTTTTGCGCATAAGCCCTCGCCAAGTCCGGACGTGAGCAGGTTCAGCAGTATGCACGCTCCTGCCGCTCCGACAAGCTTCCACGGACGTTCAAAAAAGAAGCCTGCCGCGAATATGAGAAGTGCCGATACAGAGAAGACTATCCCCGATATTATGGGGAAAACTCCTCCGGCAAACGGTACTCCGGCAAATGCGAATAATACTGTCAGTGCGGCAAGACTCATAAGTATTGCCGGACAAAATCCTTTTCTGTTCATTTTATTATGCCTTTTGCAACGGACTGCATAAGTCCGCCGTTTTCGATTATTTTCTGTACAAATTCCGGAAAAGGCGCTGTTTGGTACTCCCTGCCGGTGGTGAGGTCGCGGATCATGCCGAGGTCGAGGTCCGCTTCGAGCCTGTCGCCCTCGCTTATCTCCTCTGCCGCCTGCGGACATTCAACTATCGCGAGTCCGATATTTATGGCGTTGCGGTAGAAGATGCGTGCAAAGCTCTTCGCGATGACAAGCGATATCCCGCTTGCCTTTATCGCTATCGGAGCGTGCTCGCGCGATGAGCCGCAGCCGAAATTCATGCCCGCAGTGATGATGTCTCCGCTCTGTACGCGCTTTGTAAAAGTCGGGTCGAGGTCCTCCATGCAGTGAGCGGCAAGCTCTGAGGGCTCGCTCGTGTTGAGGTAGCGCGCCGGTATTATTACGTCGGTGTCAACGTTGTCGCCGTATTTTATGCTGTTTCCGGTGAATCTCATTCGCCCGTCACCTCCCATGGACTTGTTATCCTGCCTGTTATTGCGCTCGCGGCGGCAGTTGCCGGACTCGCAAGGTAGACCTCTGAGGTCGGGTGTCCCATGCGTCCGACAAAGTTGCGGTTAGTGGTCGCTATGGCTCTTTCTCCTGCGGCAAGTATGCCCATATGTCCGCCGAGACAGGGTCCGCAGGTCGGAGTTGATACGACTGCGCCGCTCTCGATGAATATCTTCAGCAGTCCGAGCTCCATTGCGTCGAGGTATACCTGCTGGGTCGCGGGTATGATTATCAGGCGCACTCCCTTGGCGATTCTGCGCCCTTTCAGTATCTCCGCGGCGGCTTTGAGGTCTTCAAGTCTGCCGTTGGTGCATGAGCCGATAACGACCTGGTCTATCTTCACTTCGCCGATATCGCCGAAGGTACGTGCGTTTTCCGGAAGATGCGGGAATGCGACTGTAGGCTCTATCTGCGAGAGGTCTATCTCGAGGACTTCATCATACTCTGCGTCCGGGTCGGCAGAGTATATCACGGGGTCAGCGGCTCCGTGAGTGCGGAGGTATTCGAGCGTTATATCGTCGACCTCGAAGATGCCGTTCTTGGCTCCGGCTTCTATCGCCATATTCGCGATGCAGAGACGGTCTGCCATGCTCAGCGAGGAAAGTCCCTCGCCGGTGAATTCCATGGACTTGTATAACGCTCCGTCAACGCCGATTTTTCCGATGATGTGGAGAATGACGTCCTTGCCGGAGACGTACCTCCTCAAACTGCCGCGCAGGTCTATCTTCATCGCGGAAGGCACCTTGAACCATGCCTTGCCTATAGCCATTCCACACGCCATATCAGTCGAGCCGACGCCTGTGGAGAAGGCTCCGAGTGCGCCGTAGGTGCAGGTGTGGGAATCCGCTCCGATGACGAGGTCTCCGGCAGTCGCAAGTCCTTTTTCGGGTATGAGGGCGTGCTCTATGCCCATTTCGCCGACGTCGTAGAAGTGGGTTATGTCCATGTCTCCGCAGAAATCACGGCACATTCGGCACTGCTCCGCCGCCTTTATGTCCTTGTTGGGAGCAAAGTGGTCCATTATCATCGTGACCTTGTTTTTGTCGAACACGCTGTCTTTGCCGAGCTTGCCGAATTCTCTGATAGCCACCGGAGAGGTGATATCGTTGCCGAGGACGAGGTCGAGGTCCGCGAGGATAAGCTCGCCTGCTGTGACC
>DEDQ01000033.1:3619-18129 GCA_002350065.1 Ruminococcus flavefaciens | reverse complement strand
TAAAAAGCCATAAAGAAGCTTCTGCTTCCTTATGGCTTTTCTTTTTATACCCTGCGCTTTCTTCTTATGATGAAGAATACAGCCAATGCCGTGATACCGGCGAGTATACCTCCGATGAGGTAAAGTCTGAAATTACCAACGCGGATATACTTTACTCTGTCGATGCTGAGCTCGTTTCCGGCTTCATCAACGAGAGTAACGTCGATGTGGTGTACGCCCTTGTCGAGAACGAATGTGAGCGTTCCCTCAGCGGGGTCGTATTCGTGGGATATCTCGAAGCGCTTGCCCTTTCTCGGACACTCGTATACCTTCGACATATTGTCGTCAAGCACCTCACTGATGCCTGAGATGACTATCGCCTGCTTATCCTCGAAGAAGTAGTTGTGCCAGTTTTTGAAGTCCTCGGGCAGAACTGCTGTCGGAGCCTCGTTGTCGATATGTATCGAAGCAAGGTCGAGGTAAACGTCGTCGCGTATGCTGACCGAGAGGTACATTCTCGTATTGAGTCCGTCGTCGCGGAAGGATTCCGAGAAGTATTCACCCGGCAGATGCATCCTGACTATCTCAGCGGTCTCGGATACGCTTGTTTTTTCAGTCCTGAAAGCGTTGTATTCCTCGGGCGAGTATATCTTCTCGTCCTCGCGGAGAACGAGCCTGCCTGCCTTTTTATCGGAAACGGGCTTGATAACAGCGATATCGAGGTTATCGAAATCGGTCGCCTTCTTGCTTATCGCCTTGCCCTCGGTATTCATGAGAGAATAGTATCCGGTGGAGATGTTGTCGTCATTGCCAATTCTGCTGTTGCAGATATACGCCAGAACATCGGTGTCTATCATGCGGAAATAGGTGTCGCTTATGGTCTCGCTCTTGTTGCCAGCCTTGTCGACTGCAACGTAATCCAGCGAGTAAACGCCGTCGTTTTCAAAGCCTGAAAGCGTGAATTTGCTCTCCTTGACGGGCTTTGAGAGCTCGTTTGCGAGCGGGCTCATCTCGATATCTCCGAGCTCCCTGCCGTTCTTGTAGGCGGGAGTGTAAACGACTGACTTGACCTCTATCCTGTCGAAGTTGACGTCCTCGAATTCAACTGAGGGAGCCTTCTCGTCCTTGCGTTTTTCGTCGTAGACATCGCAGAAAGGAGTCTTGACGAAGTCCTTGTCAGTTGCGAGCTTGTCGTTCCTTGCATAGAGCACGGGAGCGGTCTTGTCTATCTCGTAAACGGGAGTTTTTCCAGCCGAGCCGGCGACGAAATCGCCCTTGTTGCCGACTGCGTCCTTCGGGTCCATAGTAATGCGGTATACGCCGTCGCGGTCGAAGGTTATGACGAGAGTGTGCTTGTCGCCCTCGTGCTTCCATTCAGTCCTGTAGCCGATATCTGTCCATGCGCCGGCAGCAGCGTGAGAAGCTCCGGCGGGTCTCGACTGAACGCGGATACCCATGTCCTTGTCGAAGAAGTTATGCTCGGTGACGATTATCTCAGCGGTCTGGTCCTTGCTGAAATAGATGCCCTCGTTGTCCTCCTTGCCGAAGCTGGAGAAGTTTGTCTGCACGCGCGGATTTGTCGCGTCTACGCTGAAAGTTCTCGAGAAGCTCTCAGCCGGCTCGCCGCCGTTGTAGCTTATAACAGCTCTGTTGCCTGCGAGGTCCGAGCCTGAGAGCGAGAATGTATAGTCGCCCTCGGGGAATAATACCTCAGCCGTGTGGACTCTGCCGCCCTCGCTGTCGGAGAATTTTATCGTGGGAACGGAGCTTGTGAAGCCGTTTGTGACAGTTCTCCTTATAAGCTCGTCTGAGAAATTCCTCTCGGTCACCTTTATTGTGAACTTTGCAGAGCCGCTGTAGAAGCTGCCGTTTATGGGCTCTGTGGAGTTGGTTATCTCTATCCTCGGAGCGACAGTGTCTATCGTGAACGGAGCGCTCTTAGCCGGCTCACACTCGTTGCCCGAACGGTCAACAGCCGTAAAGCTGAGGCTTATTGCGTTGTCGTCCTTATCGAAGGTGAACACGCGGCTCACCTCGGTGACGAGGTTCTCGTCCCTGCCGGTTATCTCCCAGCCGCTTATCGAATCGCTGCCGAGCCTTCCGGCGTCCTCGGGGAATGAGGCTGACTCTGCGTCCGAGCTGTCGAGCTCGGAGGACTTTGAATACGCGATGCTTCTGAGTCCCGACTGCCTGTCTGAGACAGTAACGCGGAAGCTCACTGCTCCGGTGTAGATATTGTTGCCGTCAGCGTCTTTGCCGGCTGCATTTTCGGGGAGCGGCTCGATAGTGACGGTCGGAGCCGTGTCGTCGATGACATAGCCCTTGGGAGTACACTCATCGGAAACGTTGCTTACCTTGTCTGAGACCTTGCCGTATATCTGCCCCTTGAAGCCCTTGGGGATAGTATAGCTCGCTCTGCCGTTGACCACGGGAACGGGCTTCGAGACTGTTTCGCCCTTTATTTCGCCGTCCTCATAGGATACAAGGCGGAACACTGCGGAATCGAGTCCCGATGAGGGAGCCGCATCCGAAGCGACGAGTACGACGTCGAACGACTCCTTGAAGTAGTAGCCGTAGTCGAGCACCTGAACGAAATCGTTCCTGCCGACACTGGATATATCATCGTATGAAGCGATGCCGAATTCAAACTCCTCTACCTCGGGAGGCGTATCGTCGCGGTAGAATACCACCTTTGAATCCTGATACGGCTCCTTGTCCTCGTCAACAGGAGTTTTTGCCGCATTGCCGGCATTGTCGAAGGCTTCGATCTCGATAACATAGCTTCCGTCGCTGTTTGCGGGTATCTTCTCGGCAATGCTGTCGACAGAATAGCGGTAGACGAAGCTCTTGCAGAGGTCCTCTCTGTTCTTTGCGCCGATCTCTCTTGAAGTCCTGCTGCTGAGGAGCTCATTGCCGTCGCGCTCGATGCCCGAAAGGCACTTCTCGTTCTTGTTTCCTCTTGCATCATGGTCTATCATGACGCCGTTTATGCTCATATTTATCCTGTCGATACCGGAATCCGCGTCCTTGACGGTGAGCTCGATAAACTTCTCAGTATCCTCGCCGCGGTGACTGCGGTACCATATCTGACCGTCGCTGCGCTTCGAGCTGTCGGAAGCGGGGAGCTCCGCCGTGACAGAGGGAGCCTTCTGCTCGAGCATGACGAAGTGGTTGCCGTCGGTAGCTCCGTTGGAGCCGTCCTCGATATTGGGAGTGAAGGTGCTCGTCTTGCCCATTCTGTCGCAGGCGACAGCAGTCACCTCGCTCTTGAAAACGTCCGGCTTGATGCTCAGCTCGTAGGTATAGGTCTCCGAGCCTTCCTTTTCCATATCAGCCGTTACAGCCTTGCCGTTTTCGTCGGTATAGCTTATCTTCACGCCCTTCATGCCGATATCACCGGCGGCGTCGTTGGCTCTCACGGTCAGTATCACCGAATCATTCGAGAATACGCCGAATGAGAGAACGTTGAGTATCTTTCCCGATGCGGGATTCTTCCTCTTGACCGTGAAGCTGCTTATCGCGGGAGCTTCGTTGTCGATGTGGAGCGTGAACGGTATATCGGCTGAAACGTTGCCGGAAAGAGCGTTCACGGTGGCATTGAGCCTGTAGGTGTGGTCGCGGTCATAGGGAATGTAGCCCTGAGCCGACGGGTCGGTCGGGAGAGATACGACAGCGTATGTCCTGCCGTCCTCGGAGATAAAGCTGTCGGAGCTTATCGAGAAATCCCTGTTTCTGCCGTCTCTGCCGGAAATATTGACTTTAACGCCCGTTACCGGCGAGCCCTTAGCTGTCATGTCGATATTGAACTTCACGGAAACGTAGCTGCTGCCGTCCTTTTCGCTTATCCAGCTCTCAGTTGTTCCGTCTTCCTTTTTGTTCTTTATCACTTCCGGAGAAGCAACGGAAATGCTTCCCTCCGGACGTGCATGGTCGACATATATCACAACCGATACCGCCGCTGCCGCATTGCCTGCGCAGTCCGACGATTCGAGCCTGTACACGTACTTGCCCGTTTTCAGACCGGCAGTATCGAACTCGAACGAATCAGAGTTGACGATGCCGTCGCCGTAGGTCTTTGAAGCTATCTGCTCCTCGCCGGCGGTAATGAGCTTGTTTGTGATGCTGCTGCCGCTGACGTCCTCGAATGCGCGGTACACTCTGACCGAGCCGAGGCTTCCCGCGTCGGAAACGTCGAATCTGAGCTTGCCGCCGTCCATGTTATAGTAAACGATGCCGCCGGAAACAAGTCCGTCGCCGGTGTTTTTCGCAATTGAGGGAGCAGTTGAATCGAACACCCATTTATTTGAGCTGAGCTTGCTCCAGTCGATTTCGGGAGCAGCCGCCTCATCGTCAGCGTCAGCCTTCTGAGCCTCTGCTGCGAGGAGTTCCTTTATCGGGCAGACATTGCTGTTGCCCTTGTTGTCGCAGAGCCTTATGCTCCACGAATCAATGGTCTTGTCTGCGGGAGTTGTATACGTGTAAACTCCCCCGACAGCTTCGAGGGTATCAATAACGTTCGAGCCGTCGGTTATCTCGACAGTCCTGATGCCGCTCATGTCGAGCTCGCTCTCGGAGCAGTCCTCAGCCGTGAATGTGAGCTTCAGCGGCTCCTTCACGAACGTGCCGTAATTCTTTGCAGTAAGTATGTCAGACCATGCCGATGAGGTCGTTCTGCCGAGGCTTATCGACTTCACCTCCGGCGCCTGAGTATCCGAGCCGTTGGTAGTGATATTCTTCACTGTTTTTACACCGGCATTGTCGATTATCTCGAGGTTGAATATATGCTTGCCCTCTCTGATATTTGTGGTGTCGATAGAATCCTTCCACTCTACCCTGTTGAGGTTCGGGTCGATATTCACCTGAGCGCCGGGCTTGTGGTCAAGATCGGCAACGGTCTTCCATTTATTGACTTCGTCGTTGTCGATATCGTCGTCCCACTTGAATCTGTATTCCTTAATGCCGGAATCGGCGTCGCTGATAGTTCCTCCGGCAGAGAAGCAGTGATTCTCGCCGTCATTGAAAGCGCTCACGCTCAAAGCTGACTCCGCATTGTCGAGTATGAGCTTTCTTGTTGTCTGCGTTTTTCCGTCGATAATAAGCGGGAGCGCCCATGTATTCTCCTGGTCGCCGTTTTTGAGGATGCAGGATATCTCGTCGAGCGTGCGGCTGACATTGCCGTCGGGAAGTTCGATATCGAATACCGCCTCAGCGATATACACCGAGGGATTCTCCGAGTGTTCAAGCTCGGTATCAGTCTTTTCCTCGCCTAAAACAGTGAACGTGACCGGCATATCGTTCTGAAGCTTCGCCCTTACGACTACCTGTACAGACTCGTTTGCGACCACGCCGAAATCGAACTGACCGAGCTCAGTCGCCTTCTTCTTCACTACCCTTGCGGAGTATATCTGCGCCGGGTCGGGAGCCACCGGCACCGGAAGAAGCGACGCATCAAGCGCGAATGCATAGTTCGGGCTTCCGGTAGCGCCGGCATTGTCGAGCTGATAGAAGTAGCTTCCGTCCTCGTTCATATTTATGGTGAGGACCGCATTCGGCTCTACGGTATCGCCCTCGAGCACGCTGTCGGTCGGGAAGGTGTAGTCTATCTTCTTCGGGAGCTTCTCGCCCACGGCAAAGCTTCCCTGCGGGATAATATCCAGTATCATCGGAGTTATCGAAGCGTTAACGGTGAAGGTCTTCTGCTCCTCGGTAAGGACAAGGTCATACTTGCCGCTGTCTTTTCCGGCGAGCTTCAGCTCAGAGACAGTAACCTCTTTATTCACGCCTGCGCCGGCACTGTCGAACAGCGCCCTGCACGTAAGATATACCTCATCGCCCTCGGCTGCTCCGTTAAGGACAACGCCTGACAGGTCTGCCGCGGCATCGGGTGTTCCGTCGTAGACCTTATCGCTGACGGAAACGGCGCTGATGAAGTCTGCATCAAGCGTTACAGCGGTCGATGAAGCTGTTTCGGCGGCATATATCTCTGCGGCGTAGCCCTGCATATTCTGCCCAAGCATCGCGAGCCCGCATACCAGCGCAAAGATTTTTCTTCCTTTCATTTTAAGCATTCCTTTCGTTTGATTATAACTGCCGCCTGCAGGAATACAAGCGTGCAGAAAAGAGCTCCCACGACGACGAAGGTCGTCCGGCTCCGGAATATCACAAGCAGTACAAGCATCACGAAGGATACTCCCGCCAATGCGAGCGGCAGACGGGGTCTGTGGGTCTTTCTGCGGAAATTGAGCTTCCGGCATTTCAGGAACAGTCCTGTCTGGATAACGGCTCCGCTGAGCAGTCCCGTCCAGAACAGCAGAGCGGCTATTATGCCGGCTGCGGGAAGTCCGTCGTCCGTATCGAGAAACGGTATTATCCACAGGCTCACGGACGATATGAAAAACGGTATCGCCGAGAGCGTATTCAGTGTATCAAGCTTTTTTCGCATTGCCGCCTCCCTGTATACGAACACGCTCCTTGTAGCGGGTATTTCTCCTGTGCTTGGTGTTGAACAGTATGAACGCCACAAGCCAGCATATCGCCACCGAAAGCACAAAGAACACGAATACCGCGAAGAATATCGACGAGTATCTGAGGTCGGTCTCGTAGAAGAGGTCCCAGTCGAGCACGAATCTCGCAAAGAGATATGCAAGTATTATCGCCGCAGTCAGTATGCCTCCGCCCTTTATCCATATCTTAAAGGAAACTTTAAGGTCCTGTGCGAACTTCATCAGCGTCTGTCTGCGCTCGCGTTTCAGCTCGCGGTGATTTTTCAGATTTATGTCAGCCATATCAGTCGCCTCCTATCTTGGTAAGCGGAGCGAGCGTATCCTGGAGCGTTTCCCTGTCTATACCGAGAGAAGCCGCAACGGTATCGGTCCTGCCGCCCGACATGAGCTTTATCGCTATCTTTGAGACTATCTTCCTGTATTCCTTTTCCTCTGAATGCTCCATAAGAACGTAATATGCGTCAACGAGTATCTTCTCGTCGCTGTCGTCGGCATTGTTCACCTGAGTAAGAGCCTTCGCGAGGTCATAGCCTGCGCTCTTGTACTCCTTCGGCAGATTCAGCCTGTAGACTATCTTTGCGACGTCGTCCATATTGTCGTTCTTGGCATTCTGGATAATAACGTTGATGTAGTAGGCTCTGTCCTTATCCTCGGGCAGGTGCTCACGCATCAGCTCTGCGAGGATATCGGCTTCGTCGCTGTCGATGACGCAGTCGTTGGGGACGTCTCCGAACGTGAATTCGAGTATATCCTCGTAATTCCTCTTGCGCGAGCTTTTCAGCGGCACCTCCATCATGTCCTCCGCGACTGCGGCGAAGGTAGTACGCTTCTGGTTGTCGGTATAGTTCAGCTTCAGAGTGTTCCACCTGTCACGCGCGAGAGGACCTGCAAGCAGATTCAGCAGTATCCACAGTATCAGCGCATACACCGCAAATGCCGCGCAGAATCCCGATACACCGAGCATCTGCCGCACAAGCGGGTCGGATTTACGGTCAAGCGAGGGAATGGCATCGCGGGCACGTTCTATCTCGCGCTGTAGCTCGTGGAAATTGTGGTAAAAATCGCCGGGAGTCTTATCCGGGTCCTGAAAATCCGTGGTACGGGTCCTTGTAGCCTTGCGGATAATGTCCTCGAGCGCCTCATGGTAGGCGATGTCGATATTTCTGAAATCCCTGTCGCAGTAATCGAGGGTATCGCTTATGCGGACTCTCGCCTCGAGGAGACGTCTTATCTCCTTGCCGAAGAAATACGGGTCGCTGAGGTCATTCTCGCTCGCCCTTTCAAAGATGCCGGAGCATATCTCGTACATCGAAAGGCACTCGAAAAACGTGGCGCCAAAGCTGAAAATATCGCTCTCGATAGACAGACAGCCGTTGACGAATTCGCGGCTCTGCGAAATGAAGGGGAAGTTTCCCTTGCTCGGAGCGGCATAGCACTCCGGAGCGGCATAGCCCGTAGTTCCGTACGAGTAGAAATTGTCCTTGCCGACGTCCTGCCACTGAACATCGCTGTAATCGGCGGTATAGGTCTGCATGGCGGGGTCGTTGTAGTGCTGGAAGGTCCTGCCGCTGGAAATTGCCTGCGAGCGTCCGAAGTCGATGAGCACGAGCTCTCTGCCGTGCTTTGTCACCATGATATTCTCGGTCTTGATATCGCAGTGCAGGATAATGGGCTTGTTGGGGTCGGTCTTGCTGTTGCGCTCGTTCACGTTCGAGACGAACTTCATTATCTCGCAGAAGTTTATCATGAACTGTATCATCTGGTTCTGATACTTCACTACCTCGCGGTAGGAATACTCTGTGGGATTCCTGCGCCACTGCTTAGCCGCCGTATCGTACACGAACCACTGCTTGATGCAGTAGTCCTGGAGCGAATCGCCGTCGATATATTCCTCGACGACGCAGAAGAAATTGTCGTTGTTTATCTCGCCGGCTTTGCTTCCGTTCTGATATGCAACGGAAAAGTCGCCGAGGTCCTCTATAACATCGAGCACGCGCACTACCGAGCGGCAGGTCTGCATCGACTCGAGTATCTTGTATTCGCGGTTCATAAAGCTGTAAAGGCGCGATTTCGGCTTGAATTTCAGCGCACACGAGTATCTTAGTCCGCTTCCGTATTTCACGCCCTTGAAAACGATACTTTCAGTTCCCTCCGCGATGAAGCCATCGTGGTTGATGCCGTGTTCAGTGTCTATGCGGTAGCTGAACTCGGTTCCGCGGATAACGTTATTCATTTATCCTGCTCCTCGTCATAGTCTTTGAAGATAAGGTCGTATATCGAATCGTGCTTTTCGGGGTCAGCGGGAGCAAGCTCCAGCGTGAGCGCGTCTGCGCTGTTCTGAGCAGTTTCCCCTACCGAGCCGAATACGCCTGTTCCGCGGGTATCCATCACTCAGCACCTTCCTCCGGCTCGCCTGCATTTCGGTTATAGTCGCCGAGCTCCTTATCTATAGCGTTATACTGGTCGATGAGGTCCTTCACGACCGTATCGTTGATAGTATTGAGAACGTCCTGTATGCCGCCTACCTTTTCAAGTATATGGTCTGATACAGACTTATATGATGCCTTTCCGAGCCCGTCCCAGTTGTCGAGCAAAGTGCTGTTTATCCTTTCAAATTCGGTGCGGATATCGCCGAATTCCTTTATAGCTTCCTCGCTCTGTGAAACGAAGCCTTCAAGCTTTCCGATATCAGCTTTTACAAAATCAGACATAAGTTAATCCTCCCTCTCCCTGATGAATCTGAGCTTTTTCAGGTCGTCCTTCTCGATAGAGTAGCAGTAGCCGTCGCCCTCCTCGCAGGGAGCGTATTCCTCCTGTAAGGACTTGACGTCCATGCCGCCGAATACAGACTTGTTTCCCCTCTCGGTGATGAATTCGGCAATGCTGTCGAGCAGGAAAGCCGTACCGATAGTGGTGTGGAAATTCTCACGGGTCTCGCTGTCGCTTACGGGCTTGACGTCGGTGAAGATGAATATCCAGTTCATCTCGTCCGCGCGGGCAGCCATAGCGGGAAGTATGACCTCCATGAAGTCCTTTGATGCGGCAGAGTTGATGTAAAGGAACTTGCTTTGCAGCACGAACACGGTATTTCTCCTGTCGAGCACGGAAGCCTCTGAGGGCATCACGAGCCCGCTGCCGAACACCTCCGCGAGCACCGGATTGCTGAGTCTTTTCACCTGTGTCAGGTCCATGTAGTTCTCGTGGATGAGCCTTATGAACTGCTGCATCGGCGAGAGCTTTGCCGTGACCTGTTTCAGCTCGGCTGAGCCTGCTCTCTCCCTGAAGGTGAGAACGTCCTCGGCGTGCTCTGCGATGTATCTGCATCGTCCCTCGGGGAGCCGCTTTTCAAATTCCTCAAGCTGACCGCGTCCGTCATCGAACAGAACGATGTTGTAGAGCGGGTCTGCGATGAAGCCCTTCATGAGCAGCCTCAGCAGATTTGTCTTGCCGAAGCCTTTTTTGCCGTATATCGCGGTGCATCTCGACGACGTGAGGTCTGCCCTCACCGGCTTGCACTCGGTATAGTCAAGCCCCACGCTGACGGACGTGATATCGTCTCCGGAAACATCTTCCGTATCCGCGGCGAATACGCTGTACAGCTCGGGAGTGAGCACATCGGGAAAGCGCTTGTATTTTCTGACAGTTCTGCCCTGAAAGTATTTTTCAAGGTTAGCCTGAAATTCCTCGCTGTTTATGTCGTCGGCGATGTTGAGCTGGAGCTCGTATGCATTCTGCATCTGGTATGTCGCGGTGTTGTCGGCGGTGTTGACGGTAACGTTTGCATAGCCGTGACCCGGATTCGTGCCTACGGGGAGCACCTTGTGGCTGAAAATCTCCATGTAGCTGTCCGGCGGGAGCTCGAGAGCTATCTTCTGCTTGAAGCTGTTTAAGAGCTGATTCGTGCCCTTCACCGCAGAAGCCGTCATCACGACTGTGATACCTTTGGAAAGTCCGTCGCGGCATATTTTTGCGAGCTTCTCCTGATAGGCGGCATAGCGCGGCTCGTCGAGAAAAGCGTTCACGTTGTCGATGAAAAGAGTAGTATGTATCGGCTGATTTTCGGTAACTCCGCGGTAGTTCCTGCCCTTGAGCTGCTTGATGTTGTCCTTTAGCTGGTCCTCCATGAGCTTGAACACGCGCTTGACGTATTCCTCGTTGGCATTGTCAAAGTAAGCCGAAACGAGCGGCAGCGAGCCGAAGTCCGCGAGAGCTCCGCCGAAATCGAGAATGAATATCTGCTCGGCGTCCTCGCGGTACTGCTTATGCAGCACGGTTATGAGCAGCTTTATGAAGTTTGTCTTGCCGCTCATCGAAGCTCCGTACAGCAGCACGTTCGATTCGAGCAGGTCAACAACGAAGTCAGGCTGGTCCTGAATTATCGGTATATCCTGTCTGCCGAGCAGACATTCCATTTTATCCGCTGCCAAGCCTTTCACCTCCACTCTGTCGGGTCAGGAGAAACACTGCTGAGGGGACGCTTGAATATCTCCTTAGGTATCCTGAATACCGACTCTCTCTCAGCGGCATTGTTCTCTTCCTTGAGAGCACATATAGTCTGCACGATGTAGCTGAGCTGCGTATCGTGCTCGTTAACGTTTTTGGAAGCCTGACGTATGCGGGAATTGTTCTTGTTTGATGCGTAGAACTCGGTATTCCTTCCGCAGGGATTCACCTGAGTGACCTTAACGACGGGCTCGATGTTCTCGTCCTTGTTAGCGCCGGTGTAAGCCGACTGGAAATACATGAACCTGCTTCCCGTACCGACAAGGAGATATGCTCTGCCGTTGCCGGGCATAGTAGGCGAAGCGGCGTCAGTCCTGCCGTCGAGCATCTCCTTCGAGGCGGCGCGAGTGGCTACCTTGAGGCATATCCTCGACTTCGAGTTGATACGTATATCCTCGGTGATAGCGCCCTCGATGTTCTGCGATACGAGTATGATATGGAAGCCGAGAGTTCTGCCGACGCGGGCAATAGTGGTTATCTCGGCAATAAAGTCGATGTCATCGCTGTCGCTGCTGAAGCGTTTGAGCTCGGTGAATTCATCGACTACGAGCACAAGATGCGAGAGCGTCGTCGGGAGCTTTCCCTCTGCGCGGAGCTTTTCAAGCTGCTCCCTCTGCTTGGGGTTGAGCGACTTCTCCGCATCGGGAGCCGCCCTGCCCTGCAATATCTGAGTGATAGTCCGCTCGGCGCGGATATAGGCGTCAACGTTGTCGACTCCGAACGAGCTGAGAAGTATCTTGCGGCGCTTTATCTCGGCATTGAGCACCTCGAGGAAGCGCTTGAGCATATACACAGCCGAGATGCCCTCGCTTTCACCGGCGGTATCGTCAACGACTCCGACGCAGTGCGGAAGCGCCTGCAAACGGTTCGAGAAGCCGCCGCCCTTCATGTCGACGAGCATGAGGTTGAGATAGGTCGGCGAGAACTTCATGCACAGACCGATGAGGTACGTGATTATCGTCTCGGATTTTCCCGAGCCGGTAGTTCCGGCAACGAGCATATGAGGTCCGTCAGCCTTTTCGTAGAGGTCGAGACTCACGATGCCGTGCTCGTTCTTGCCCATAGGCACGCAGAGGTCGCGTGTTACGTCGTTTTTGCCCCAGTTTTCGAGGATAGCCTGCTTGATGCTGCCTGCCTTTACCATTTCGGGAGTGTAGCCGTACATCTCGAACAGCGTGACCATTGAGGGAACGTTTCCGTTCTCGGCGATACGCCTGTAGTATATGGCGCTGAGCTGCCGGAAAGCCTTCTCGTAAGCCATATTCTTCCTGATACCGTCCTCGAGGGCGCGGTCGTAGAAGATGAAGCTGTTGCTGAACTTTTTATAGTCGATGAGGTTCTCGATATTGCTCGTGGTATTATCGCCGGAGCTGCTGTTCTTGCTCAGGCTGTTGAGAGTTTCACGCGACAGAACGTTGTATCTGCTGCTGACCTTCGCATTCTCGCTCGTCGAGCTTGCAGTTGTGAGCTCGATGATATTTCCGCAGTATCGTGGGAGCTGAGCGAGGTTCTGACGCGCGAAAATGAACGTCAGACCGTTCGAGTTGACATACTCCTCGCCCTCGGCAGGCGGCTTGGGGAGATACTTCGAGAAGCCGGTCTCCTTGATATCGTAGTCGTCGAAAACTATGCACACTATCTGGAGATACTGCTCTTCCGGCTTGTTTTCCTCGTCGTCATCGCCTGTATCCTTGGTGCGCTCGCCCATGATAGCCTGAAGCTTTCCGAAAACGACGGCGGCGCTCTCCTTGTCGAAAACGAACTGCGAGGCGTCCTCGAAGAGCTCGTTCGTATGCGGGAGGCACTTGTAGTTTTTTATGATATCCTCCTGTTTTTTCTTATCGGTCTCGCTCTTGAAGAAGAAAACGAACTGAAGGTCCTCGGGCGTGTGGTAGTAGGCAAGCTCGAACACGATGTGCTGTATGAACTGACCGGAATAGTCCGTTCCCGACTCGATAAGACCGAGGGCTCCGCAGTTTTTGAGGTCGATAACGAGCGGAGGCTTATGTCCGCTTTCGCCGGACTGCAAGTATTTGAACTCCTTGTTTGCGAGGAAGTCCGGCAGGTCCGAGAGCAGACCGTCAGTCTTTACGGGAGCACTCTTCTTTTTCTTCTTTTTTCCAAGCATTTCCGGCGGGATAACGAGCTCGATGCGTCTGCCCTCGTCGTCCTTGTTCCTGTGAACGACGAAGCCTATCTCGGAGACCATCTCATCGGTGTGCTCGTTCTTTATCTCGAACATGGGGATCACCTGCTCGGACTCGCCGAGGGATATCTTCATGAAGTCGAGGTCATTCTGCGACCTTGCGAAAATGGCTCTGCCGAGACCTTCCGTATGCTCGAAAAGCTCCGAAATCTTGGGATATGTAGTACACAGGTAGTTGATATCGCTGTTCTGCCATTCGAGAATGCGGTCCCATATGCGTGTGAGGTATCTCTCATAGTTGGACTTCCACTCTGCGGCGGTCTTTTTCGATTCCTTGCCCTGCTTCACGAAGTTGTAGCTCTGCGTGACCATAGTCGCAATGGAGGTGGTCATCATCATTGCAATCATCGAGAAGCCGGCGGCGTTATCGTTGAAAAGCGCGAGCAGTACCCGGCTTCCGCATAGTGCCGTCATGGAGATAGCAGTCGGGATAATGATATCGAGGAAGCTCCTGTTCTGACCGGAAGGCATCTCTCCGGCAGGGAGGATATCTATCACCGAGGGCTCGGCAACAGCTATCCTGCGGGTGCTGATATTGTACTCCATTTTCTCGTCGTCGCAGAGCGAGGGCTGATCGTACCTCGGGAAGAGCGGCGCGAGCGTGACCTTGTTACCTGCGGGTATGACGAGGCAGCTCGTCGTGACGATGCCGAGCTCGTACAGCTTCTTATCGAGGTTATCGCTGACTTTTATGAGCTCGAGCTCCTTCTTCGCGCGGAAGCAGACAACGACCTCGGTATGCGTTTTCACATACTCCCTGAAGAGACCGAAATGCTCGCTGTCGCTGACCTTCAAGCCGTAGTATATAGCCTCAAGCAGAGCTTTCAGCGTGATGTCCTTATATAGTAAAAGTGAGATCTCTTCACCGTCGTTTTCAAATCTGACAGACAGGAGCAACTCGTTATTCTTCATTGAGCTTCATTCCTTACAATTCTTGATCTATCCGCTTTCAGGCATTCAAGGATATCGGAAATATCCGCCGTACCCGCTGACGGCATTTTTATCTCCGGCAGAACTGCCGATACTATCTCCCTGCCGACGTTTACAGCCTCGGGGAGTTCAACTCCGGTCGCTATGCCCTCAAAACGGCGGCGCAGAGCCGCTTTCTCGTCCTCACTCTGTTCGGGAAGAGCCACAGCCTCGGGGAGTTCAACTCCGGTCGCTATGTCCTCAAAACGGCGGCGCAGAGCCTCTTTCTCGTCCTCACTCTGTTCGGGAAGAGCCACAGCCTCGGGGGCTTCAACTCCGGTCGCTATGCCCTCGAATCGGCGGCGCAGAGCCGCTTTCTCGTCCTCAGTCTGTTCGGGAAGAGCCACAGC
>DEDQ01000033.1:2945-3270 GCA_002350065.1 Ruminococcus flavefaciens | reverse complement strand
GGAACAGCCACAGCCTCGGGGAGTTCGGCTCCGGTCGCTATGCCCTCGAATCGGCGGCGCAGAGCGTCTCTCTCGTCCTCGCTCTGAGCAGGAACAGCCACAGCCTCGGGGAGCTCGGCTCCGGTCGCAATTCCCTCGAAACGGCGGCGCATAGCCTCTTTCTCGTCCTCGGTCTGTTCGGGAAGTGCCACAGCCTCGGGGAGTTCAACTCCGGTCGCTATGCCCTCAAAACGGCGGCGCAGAGCCGCTTTCTCGTCCTCGGTCTGTTCGGGAAGTGCCACAGCCTCGGGGACTTCAACTCTGGTCGCTATGCCCTCGAATCGGC
>DEDQ01000033.1:0-2898 GCA_002350065.1 Ruminococcus flavefaciens | reverse complement strand
ATGACATCGTGCGGCACGGGGACCTTCACAGAATGCACCTTCACCTTGTCTTTTACGGCGCGTATCCTCTCAGACCTTGCTGATTCGAGCCACGAAACAAGGATATGTCTCTGATGTGATTTAATATGCTCGTCATAATAAACCTCATTTAATGCATTCATAGAGTCCTCCTGAAAACCAAGAATGGCACAGACCATTTGCACAGAGGTAGACCCACGGCAAAGCTGTGCCATCATGATATTTGATTTTTACCGACAGACAGCCTTATCAGTTGTTCTTGCCCGAGATAGCCTCAGCAAGCTTGCGGTCGCTCTCGTCGATAGTTGTTCTGTTGCCCTCAAGGAGCTTTGCAAGTCCGTCAACGAGGTCGGGTATCTGCTTCTCGAGGAAGTATGCGAGAGTGCCCTCCTTGTCGGTGCCTGATGTACCTATCTTGTACTGCATGAGAGCGTCCTTTGTCTCACCGCTGAATGTACTGAGTGTAGCTGTAAGAGTACCGATGAAGGTCGTTCCGCTTGACTTTAAATTTGCAGAAGCCTTCTCTATCTCGCCCTTTGCCTTTTCAAGAGCTGCATTTTCAACGAGCATTGCCATAATAATATTCTCCCTTCAATTACTTTTCTGCGGGTTTGCCGAGTGTGCGGTTGTTCTGACCGAGTGAAGGATCAAGTCCCTCGCCGCCGATGAGAGTTTTCTCGATGGAATCCAAGAGTCCGTCGCCCTCCTTGTCGAACATTCCAAGATACTGATCGAATGTGCCGCCCTTTGCGAAAAAGGAAGCGATACTATTGTTGTAGAATTCTGCGAATCCGTCAGCCGCATCGCCCTTGAAGCTTGCGAGAAGAGTGTTTACAGTCGAGTCAAGCTCCTTGACGATAGCTGCCACCTGTAAGCGGTATGTCTGAAAGTCCTGTTTTGCTCTCTGCATCTCGTTGCTGAGAACTACCTTGTTCTGTGAACCCATTGCCATATTGTTATTCCTCCTTATTTAGTGCTTTTGCTTTTTAAGATCCGATCGAGCTCATAATACTCATCGAATATCTTATCATAGTAAATACCTGATGCCTCATTGTTCCTGCCGATAAGGACATTGAGCGTATCCGACATATGCTGGATGACCTTTCCCATGTCGTCGATAGGCTGGAGCAGCACGTCCCTGCCAGCCCATTCAACTGCATGACCGGCGGGAGTATCAAGTGCTTCGGTGAGGTCTTTGAACATTTTTTCAAGCTTATCCCTGAGGCGCTGATTTCTCAGTTTGAGTGCCGCCATATCCTTTGCGGCGGTTATCAGAGCCTGATCGTCAATGCGGACTGCCATATCAAACGCCTCCCTGCTTCTTCGCCTTGCCCAGCTCTTCCATAAGCGGACCCTTTACGTCGGTAGGAAGGCAGGCACAAAGCTGTTCTGCATTGTCATAGTCGCCGATGTCGATATATGACCTTATACGGTAGCTGGCAGAGATAAAGTCCGTCGGGTCCTCAAGCATCCGCTTTGTCCAGAAGCTGATACGCTCGCGGTACTTTTTCTCCCAGTTTTCCTTGTTTGTGTATTTTCCGGCTTTAAGCTCGAAATATATACCGTTGTACTGGTTCGCGATTATCGGCGACGACTGTAATTCTCTTGCCTTTTCAAGCATACTGTCATAGTCGCCGAGCGCCTCATACGCGGATATATACAGTGTATTTCTCATGTCCGACTGTGCCTGCTCCATTCTGAAGCCTTCCCCGACGGTATATTTGCTGTCGGCGGCTTCTTCTGCGGGTACAGCGTCAGTGGGCGTGAGGTACTGATGTACCTCCTCGGCGAGCTCCTCGGGGTCAATGGAGGTGCTGTCGAGCAGAGCATTGCTTATCTCCTCGCGAATAGCGTCGAATTCGCCGTTCTCCCATTTTTCCTGCATGAGAGCCTCCTCGTCCTCGGGCGAGAGCTCCTCATATACGGGAGCTTCCGCGGAGACGCTTTCCCCGGGGACTATGCTGAATCCGCTGTTATAGGAATAAGCAGGGTCAACTGCCGCATCGAGCACCTTCAGCGCCGTTTCCGGCTCTTCAAGCGATATATAGAGCTGTGCGGCACGCATATACATCTCAAAGACCTGTCCCGCGTCCGGTCTGCCTTTCAGCAAGCCGTTGCTGATGACCCGTATAGTCGCCCTCCACTTTTCGCGGAGGCTTTCCGCAGTGTCCTCAGAGGGGTCATGCATCAGCGTATACGCCGCAAGGTCGCTGTAGTAAGCCATTGTCAGCTCAGCGAATCTCTCAGCGCGTTCGAGCTCTGCCTTTGCCTCATCGTAGATGCCGAGCTCCATGAAGATGTTGAACGCAAGGCTGTATGCAGCGTAATCTCTCGGCTGGAGCAGCTTCATCTGATTGAGCACGAAAATGGTCTTGCGGAAGTCCTTTTTCTGCACGTAGCACGAAGCCTTCTGCTGGAGCACCTCGTAATCGGCACCGGTCAGAGCCTCCGCCTGTCCGAGATTCGTAAGGGCGTTGTCGAAATCGCCCTGGTCGATGTTTATCATCGACATCATCTTGTATATCTGAGCCCTGAGCGAAACGTCGCAGCCGCACTCTATCGCCTTTGTCAGGCTTTGCAGCGCGTGAGCGGTATCCCCGGCCATAGCCTGAGCATATCCGAGCAGAAAGAAGGTATTGCCGTTCTTTTTGTCGAGCTCAGCCGCCGAGCGGAAATACTTCACGGCGTCGTTTATCTTATCGAGCGAAAGAGCCGCTTTTCCGGCACAGATAAAGCCCTCCGGCTTAGAGCTGTCGTTTTTGACCGCAAGCCCTGCCCTCTCGAGAGCCAGTCCGAAATTATTGCCGGCAAACGCAAGGTTAGAGCTTGATATCAGCTCATCGTAATTCATTTCTATCACCATTCCTTAGTACAAGAATA
>DEDQ01000032.1:7648-12725 GCA_002350065.1 Ruminococcus flavefaciens | reverse complement strand
CGAGGAGGCTATACGCACAAGCTAACTGTAAAGTTAATACTTTAAAAAGAGGCACTTATTTCGTGCGGAATAATTCCGCAGGGAAGCAATGTGAAACGCACAAAGGGGAGGCTCTCACTTGCAGAGCATCCCCTCTCAGAAAACAGTCCACCGGACTGTTTTTTGATTCACCCCTTGCAGAGCGCCTTCGATATGTTTCGCTTTTCCCTATAAGCTGGGAAAAGCGACCAGAGGCGCTGCCTCTGGACTCCGGCAAGGGACATAGCCCCTTGCATCCCGACCTCGCGCTGTTATTTGACCGGACCGGAAGTTCTTTCCGCGTTTAAAACAGTTTCAAAACATGGAGGTAATAGTTTGAAAACAATTTCAGATACGATAAAATCTATAATCATTATCGCCCTCGTTGTCCTGCTCGGAACTCTCGCTTCCATGCGGCTGATGAAGATACAGATAGTCGGCGGCGACGATATAGTCGCTCCCAACAGATACGCCAGCGACGCTCTTATCTTCGAGCGTGAGATAGTCCCAACCCGCGGCGAAATTCTCGACTACAACGGCAACGTCATCATCGGCAATTCAAGCCGTACTGACATCGTCCTGCAAAAGGCTTTCTTCCCGCAGGACCTTCAGGAGGGCAACCGCATTCTCCTTGAACTTTACCGCGCTCTCGAAAAGCACGGCTACGTCTTCGATGAGGAGCTCCCCATAACCCGCGATACTCCCTACGTCTTCACAAAGGACGACGTTTCCGGAGTCGTTGAGGACCTTAACCTCAACGTTTACGCCTCTGCTGAAAACTGCATAGACAAGCTCATCTCCGACTACAAGATAGCCGATGATTACTCCGACGAGGAAAAACGCATCATCGCAGGTATGCGCTATCAGATGATCGCAAAGGACTTTTCTTACGGCATCGACCTCCTCCTCGCAAAGGGTGTAGACCCCGACACCGTTATCGAGATAAAAGAGCTCGGAAACTTCTGCCGCGGCGTCGAGGCTGTCGATTCAGCCGAGCGTGAGATCGTCCGCGGAGATATCCTCCCCCATGAGATAGGCACTATCGGTCCTATCTACGCTGAGGAGTACGACGACCTCAAAAACAAGGGCTACGCTATGGACGACGAGGTCGGCAAAAGCGGAATCGAGTTCGCTATGGAGCGCGAGCTCCGCGGCGAAGCCGGTACCGAGGAGGTAACCGTCCTCGACGGCTCTATCGCCGATATCAGGACTAAAAAAGAACCCGTTTCCGGTCAGAGCGTCAAGCTCACCGTCGACGGCGCTTATCAGGTGAAGCTTCAGGGCATTCTCGACAAGTTTTTGCAGGACCGCCCGACTTACAACGGAAATAAGGTCAACAAGGGCGCTCTCGTTGTCCTCGACGCGAAAACAGGCGCTGTCAGGGGCATGGCGACTGCTCCGACCTATAACCTCAAGGATATGGCTGAAAATTACGACGCCCTCCTTGCGGCGGAAAATGCTCCTATGTTCAACCGCTGTACATGGGGTCAGTACCTCCCCGGTTCGACCTTCAAGACCATTACCGCTACGGCAGGTCTGAATGAGGGAGTAATTACCGGCAACACATCTTTTGTCTGCAACAGATTCTACGAATTCTACGGCGGACACTTCCAGTGTACGGGCTATCACGGCAATATCTCGGTCCGCCGCGCTATCGAGGTCTCATGCAACGTTTACTTCTATGAGGTAGCGCGTCAGCTCGGTATCGACAATATCACCAAGTACGCTCAGCTCTACGGTCTCGGAAGCAGTACAGGCATCGAGACCGGCGACGCTCCCGGATTTCTCTGTAATCCCGAGACCTTCGCCGAGCGCGGTCAGGAATGGTATATCGGTTACGTTATTCAGGCAGGTATCGGTAACCAGGACTGCGGCTTCACTCCGCTCCAGCTCGCCAACGTAGCCGCTACTATCGGCAACAGAGGTACCCGCTATCAGCCCTATCTCGTCGACAGCCTTTACACCTTCGGCTCGAATGAGCTCGTCAAAAAGACCGAGCCCAAGGTCGCGGACAAGATAACTCTCAACCACGAGGACGTCTATGATTACATCATCGCAGGTATGATGGACGCGGCTAAGAATTGTCCTGCTCCGTATCAGCTCACTGACCTCGGCTTCGATGTAGCTATCAAGACCGGTACTCCGCAGACCGACTTCAACGACAAAAGCAAGCAGAACTCCGTATTCATCGGATTCGCTCCCGCAGATGACCCCGAGGTCGCTTTCGCAGGTGTTATCGAGGGCGGTGAATACTCCAAGTACATGATCCGCGACATTATCCTCGCTTATCAGGAATGCTACGGCATCAAGGGCTCGAAGCCGAATCCAGTGCTTCCTCCCGAGTCACGCAACGGCACTACTGCTGTTACAACTACCGGCACCGGCACTAACTCATCGGCGGCTTCATCTGTCTCGACTGCTACAACTGTGACAGCGGCTAATTAATATCAAGCATAATCATAATACAGCAATGCGGGCGGATAATATCCGCCCCTGCAAAGTGTTCCGTCAACCATACAAGTAATGCGCCAACGAGCGAAAGCAGACTATGTCTTTTGTACAAAGTAAGCCCGTGAGTTGGGTTGCAAGGGAGATTCTCCCTTGCCGGNNGGTCAAGGGCAGAGCCCTTGCAGAGTCCAGAGACAGCGTCTCTGGCGGGTCAAGGGCAGAGCCATTGAAAAAACCGTTACCGGATTTCCGGTAACGGTTTTGTTTTTTATTCTTCAACAGGGAGTCTCTTGAAGTAATCAAGGAATGTCTTTTTGCCGCCTGTTGATCTGTATGAATAGTATTCAAGTACGTCAGATGCGTCCTTTGCATCTACCTTGCCGTCAAAGTTGACATCTGCAATGCGTGCAGTCTCTGAAGGCATCTCTGAACCGCCTGTTGCTCTGAGTGCATACTCGGAAAGAATAGCGGAGGCATCGCTTGAATCTATCTTCTTGTCGTTGGTTACATCGCCGAAGTCGCTTGTACGCTTGAAGTATGCTGCCATACCCTCCATAGCATAGAGCACGAGGTCACTGCCGGAGTTTATTACCTCTGCCGACTGTCCGCCAACGTTAATAACTATCTTGTTGGCTGTCTTGACTGTCCATGTGAACGCTGTCTTTGTGTTTTTCTTATCTATGACAACGCCGGTATTGTCCTCGTTTACGATTACGATAACTGCGTCCTTAGCGTCAACATTCTGCATACTGCCGTGTGTGGAATTCTTGTACTGTATCCAGTTGCCTGTGAAGTTCTTAATGTTTATGTCAGGTGTTGTTGTAGTTGTTGTTGACGAAGGAATTGCTGATGTTGTTGTAGAAGTTGTAGTGGTCGTGGTCGTGCTTGTAGTTGTAGTAGTTGTTGTTGTGGAAGTTGTTGTAGATGTTGTTGTAGATGTTGTTGTCGAGGTCGTAGTTGTTGTTGAAGTAGTTGTGGTTGTTGAGGTTGTTGTCGTTGTTGTGGGTTTGGTTGTTGTAGTGGTTGTAGTTGTGGGCTTTGCTGTTGTGGTGGTAGTTGTTGTAGTTGTGGGCTTTGCTGTTGTGGTAGTCGTTGTTGTAGTTGTAGGCTTTGCTGTTGTGGTGGTAGTTGTTGTAGTTGTGGGCTTTGCTGTGGTTGTGGTTGTTGTCGTTGTTGTGGGTTTAGTTGTTGTTGTAGTGGTTGTAGTTGTGGGCTTTGCTGTTGTTGTAGTCGTTGTTGTAGTCGTAGGCTTTGTTGTGGTGGTTGTTGTAGTTGTTGTAGTTGTTTCGGAAGGCTTGATAGTATCCGCTGTTACTCTCTTGTATGTATCAAGCGCCGCAGCCGGATAATTCGCCTTGTTGGGAAGAGAATCAAAGGTCTTGACAATGAGGTCGCCGCTCTGCTTCTTGGTTCCGATAGTATCTATCACCTTTGATGCGATAGCTACATGACCTGCCTGATTCGGGTGGAAATCCATTTCTGCGCGTGAAGCCTGTACATTTGTGAAGTACCAACTGTACTGGACAGAGCTGTCATCAGGGTCGATCGAGCTGAACTCCTCATAGATATCTGCTATCTTAACGCCTTCTACGTTTGAGAGCTGGTCTCTGAACGACTCGGTAACGCTCTTGAATACCGGTCTGAGAAGGTCCATGAACTTTTTGGTCGTTCCGGTATATGCAGCCTCGTAGTAGGAGGGCTCAAACTGAGTCGGATTGTATACCGACTGCACGATTATCTCTGCGTCGGGATTGATGTTCTTTATCTCGGTAACCGCCGCAACGATGCCTGTGCCATTGCTGTCGCCGATTATCTGCTTATCAATGAGGCACTTGTACTTTCTTGCGTTCTTGTCTGTTGACTTTGTAGCAAGGTCAGCGCGGAGCTTCTGCACCTCGTGGTTGAGCATGGTCTGATTTGAAAGGTCTTCGGCAAACGCCTTGAGAGCGTTCTTATCGAGCATGGTGAATATCTGGTCGAAGGTGGGCTCGGCAGGTACATCTGCTGCTGTATAGCCGTTTACGAGAAGTCCGTTGTTGGCGCATACAGTGAGAAGCGTATTTGCTGCATAGTGTATCATGTCGTTGCCGCCGATAGATATCACGATGTCGTCAGCATCGGCAATTGCCTTTTTCATGTCTGCTGAAGGCGACTTCAGAAGCTTCATAAGGTCGTCGGTGTCGTCACCGGGATGTGCAAAGTTGCTTACAGAGCCTCCGTAGTAGTCGGCAAGGAGCTCGCCGTAGTTGTGTTCGCTCTCGCTAAGCGAATAACCGGAAGCAATACTGTCGCCAAGAACGACTATCTTGTTTCCGCTTGTCTTTGCTGATGCGTTTGTGTCCGCCGCAGAGACAGTCGGGACTGCTGTCATGGAAGCAGCCATTACCGCAGCCGTTACTGCGGATAAGAATTTCTTCATTATCATTGTCCTCCTTTGAAATAGTGCGGTAAACCGCCTGAATGAATTGCGGCATATTACCCGAACATCGCGGTATATGCACGTCATAAAGCTATTATATCATATTTCATACTAAAATGCAACACACAGTGAAATTTTTCCTGCGCAAATCTAACAAAAGCGGCTAAAGGATAAGGTCAATACCCATATAGA
>DEDQ01000032.1:465-7450 GCA_002350065.1 Ruminococcus flavefaciens | reverse complement strand
ACGAGTACCGGCTTTATCCTTTAGCCGCTTTTGCTCATGTGATTCAGAATTTTGCTATGTCAATAACGTCAAAGCCGTCGATAGAAGCTGATACGAATGCTTCGGACGAAAGTGCATATACATATCCGCCGATATAGACTGCTCTGTCAAAGCCAATATCTTGACCGGTTTCGTCATCTGTATCGTACTTTATATCTCCCTGCTTTACGAATTCGCCGTCCTCGTATGAGTAGAATACATAGCGCATATCTTCTTTCTCTTCCTCGTATTCGTATATCCGAACAGGGAAGCCGATGAGATTCTTCTCGGGAGCTATCAGCAGAGCCTTGCGGTCGTATACAGCCTGTGATGAGAGCCAGCTATGTTCTGAACGATTAAGCGCCTCGAAGCCGACTTCCTTGAGGTCATACGGGTCGGAGTTGTCGAACATTACAATTTTTACGCCGGTCTCGATAGCATTTGAATCTGCGTCAACGCCAAAGCCGAGGAGAAGTCCGTCGTCCCATTTCTGCATATATGTGCTGTAGCCGTTTATCTTGAACTTGTCGGTAATGAAGGGGGCTGTCGGGTCGCTGATGTCTATCGCGAAGAGCGGGTCTGTCTGCTCGTATGTTACAACGTATCCCATGTCGCCGTTGAAGTTCACGGATTTGATATTCTCGTCAGCACCAAAGCCGGTAACGCTTCCTACGACCTCCATGTCCATATCAAGGACGTAGAGACTGTTGCTGTGCTCGTGCTTGGGGTCTCTGTAGGTGCCGAACATGGACGAGAACATCGTGTTTCTGTCCTCCCACTTGTTGATAGTGGTCGCTACGCGGAAGTAGCCGTCGTACTCGCTCATCGAGAACTGGTCGTTTACGAATCCCTCTACTGTAGCCGAAGCCTCGGGAGTTATGCTGCCCTCGCTGATAGCGATACGTGTGATATCGGTATCCTGCCAGCCGCAAGCCGCGTAGATATTGTCCTTAGAGCTGTAGATATTGCCCGTGAAGCCGGCAAGCGCCTTGGTCTCGACTTCTTCAAAGCTGCCCTTTTCGTTGAGGTCGATGCTGCCGATAACAGTATAGTTAAGGAGCTTTACAGGCTCGATATCATCATCGGGAAGGAGGATATCCTCGGGCGGGAGACACTCTACGTCGTAACCGATCCCGCAGGCAGGGATATACTGCTTGACGTCCTCCTCGTCCTCGACCACGTCAAAATATGCCGAGCTGTAGCTCGAAATGAGGTACATATAGCCATCGGGAGATATTCTTACATCGCTGTAGCTGCCGTCCTGATAGTATGTTCCGATGAGCTTGGGAGTATCTCCCTTGCTGTAGACTGATACGAAGGTGTAGTCTATCTCTTCCTGCTTCTGTTTGGTATCCTCCTCATCGTCCTTGAACTCGTACCACGGCTCGTCATTAGTATAATAGTCGTCGTAGTAGTATGCCGGGTGGTTGTTTACGTGACCGATGACCTCTATCATGTCGTTGTAGAGGTACATATCGTAAACGGTAACTTCAATGTATTCGCTGTCGAGGTCGGGAGTGAGGTCGATAGTTTTAGAGCCGGTGAATTTGCCGTCCTTGACAGATGCGATGTTCATTGAAGGAGTTCCGCCGGAGAACTTGTCTGACATATGCTCGTAGTCGTTGTAGATGTAGTAGATGTTTTTGCCGTCAGTCTTGGTGATATCGGCTTCGAGGACGTCCTCCTCCTGATTGAAGGTATCGGAATACTCGGGAGTTTCCTCGTCGCCGCCCTTTCCGCCAGAAAAAGCTGCATCGCTGTTGGTCATAGGAGCTTCTGCCGATTCCGACTCCTCTGCCTGAACCCCGTCTTCCATGACAGCCTCATTAGTCACAGCGCCATAAACGCGGGTATCCTTCATCTGCTTGTCGTAGTTCTCGGAAGCCTTCTTCATGATAGCGTATATCTCGGAATAGTCCTCCGCGCCTACCATGTAAGCCTTGTTTTCAGAAGTCTTGCTGCCGCTTCCGGACTGCTTTTCGCCGTTCTGAGTCGTCACAACGGAGCTCTCGCTGCTCTTGCCGGGTCTGTTCTTCATCATGTGAGCCGCTCCTGCATACGAGCCCGCGATAACTGCGCAGGCTGCTGCTCCGGCTGTTATCCTGCCGACAACGGAGATGCCGCTTCTTTTCTTCTTGGGAGCTTTCGCATCGAGCATTATCTTTATATTGTCGGGGCTGAGCTGCTCCGGTACTTTTTCGTTTGTGAGCATTTCTTTAAGCTTCTCATCGTTCTCTTTCATAATGCATTTCCTTTCCATAATATGTATCAGACGTTTCCGGTGAGTTCAAGGCGCAGCCGCTCTTTTATCCTCGCGAGCCGCGAACGTACTGCTGCGGGTTTAAGTCCGCACACGGCAGATATCTCGTCGCCGGTATAGCCTCCGAGCGCCGACATCGACAGTATCAGCCGCGACTGCGGGTCGAGCCTTTCAACTGCATCTTTGAGCTCGACATTCTCGTAGCCGAAGTCTTTTTCCGGCAGTATATCCTCGTTGAGCTCGGCGGTGTCGCTGAAATATTCCCGCTGCTTCTGCTTTATCTTTGCCGAGAGTATCTTCATTATCCAGCCGCGGAACGCTTTCTCGTCCCTGAGCTTGCCTATGCTGCAAAATGCGTCGAGCACAGTCTCGCTGACCGCGTCGCAGGCGTCGTGTGAGCTTCTCAGGCTGTACAGTGCAATGTGGTAAAGGTCCTCATATACAAGCGAATACAGCCGCGCAAATGCTGCGGAATCGCCGCTTCTTGCAAGTTTTACATCTTTTGAAAAATCTGTGTCATTCATACGGGAATCCCCCTCCTTTGAACCGATTCACCCATAAGGTGTCTGAAAACATGGAAATTGTTGCATCGGGGAATAAAAATTGGCTATATGCACAAATAACGCCTTTCGCATTTGGTACATATAGCCAATTACAGAATTGAGAATGGAGAATGAAGGGGGTCCGCTTCGTGGACTATTTTTAAATACCGCGAAGCGATACCATAATTCTCAATTTTCAATTCTTATCCGTTTGCTCGTCCGAGGAATGCAGCTCCGATGATGCCGGCGTCGTTGCCGAGCTCTGCGATAACTATCTTTGTATTCTTCGGTGAATTGCGGGTATATACCTCCTTGGCAACAAGCTCCTTCATGGGCAGGAGAAGCGGGTCGCCCTCGTTGCATACGCCTCCGCCGATACAGAGGATATCGGGCTGGAAGATGTTGATAGTGTTTGTGATGCCTGCTGCGAGGTACTTGATGTACTTGTCAACTACTGCCTTTGCGTAGATGTCGCCGGCTCTCATGCAGTCGAACGATGTACGTGCTGTTACCTTGCCCTTTTCCTCAGCCATTTTGTTCATGAGGCTGTCGGGGTGCTCTGCCATTGCCTCCTTGGACATACGGATAAGTCCTGTTGCGGAGGAATATGCCTCAAAGCAGCCCTTGCGTCCGCATGAGCACTGTGCGCCGTCTACCTCAACTACGGTGTGACCTATCTCAGCGCCTGCAAAGTTGGAGCCTGCGTATATCTTGCCGTCGATGATGATTCCGCCGCCTACGCCTGTTCCGAGAGTTATGCATACTGCGTTCTTTGCTCCCTTTGCAGCACCGGCTACGTATTCGCCGTATGCAGCCGCATTTGCGTCGTTCTCGATGTATACGGGAGTGTCATTTCTGCCGATAAACTCGGTTATGTACTTCACCATGGGAGTATCCTTGAAGCCGAGATTGTTTGAATACTCGATTATGCCTGTAGAGCTGTTTGCAATGCCCGGAGTGCCTATGCCTATCCACTCGATATCGTCAAATGTGAGACCTGCATTCTCTACTGCCTGCTGAGCCATTTTTGCCATGTCAGCAGCTATCTCCTTCTCGGGACGCGGGCAGTTTGTCTTTGTGCTTGCCTTAGCGATTATCTTATAGTCGCCGTCAACAACTCCGGCAACGATGTTAGTTCCTCCAAGGTCAATACCTACATAATATTTCATCTTTTAATTTCCTCCTTTAGTTTTCCTTTGTAAGAATTATGCTGCATTTGCCTTTTATTTCGCACATATCTGCTCCCGCGGGAACGAATACGCTTGAGCCTTTTTTTACGTGTATGATATTCTCGCCGCCGTAAACGATGTCGGCTTCGCCCTCGAGCACGAGGATATGGCAGAACGTATCTGCGCTGCCGACTGTAAGACTGCGGAATATATCATACTTCTCGGTCGAGAAATAGCTGCACTCGGCAAGCGGAGTCTTCCACATACCGGTCATGTTTATGCTCTCGGGCTGACCGTATGCCGCCTTCGGCGGCTCTGTAGCCGTTACGTCGAGAGCCTTGTCTACGTGGAGCTCGCGCGGCTTGCCGTCAGCTCCTACTCTGCCGTGGTCGTATACACGGTAGGTCGTGTTGGAATTCTGCTGTATCTCGGCGATGAGTATGCCCTTGCCGATAGCGTGGAGAGTTCCCGCCTCGATGAAGAACACGTCGCCCTTCTTCACGGGCACCTTGTTGACGTATTCGAGAAGTGTGTTGTCCTCGATAGACCTGCGGAAGTCCTCCTTGGATATCTTGTCCTTGAAGCCGTATATCAGCGAAGCTCCGGGCTCACAGTCAACGATGTACCACATCTCTGTCTTGCCGTATTCGCCCTCGACACGCATTGCGTACTCGTCGTTGGGGTGTACCTGCACCGAGAGGTCATCGCGCGCGTCTATGAGCTTGATGAGCACCGGAAAATTCGCGAATCTCGCGCAGTTCTTTCCCAGAGCCTCAGGGTGGGACTTTATAAATTCAGTCAGCGGCATTCCGGCAAATTCGCCGTCCTTTATCACGCTTACGCCGTCCTTGTGGCAGCTCAGCTCCCAGCTTTCAGCGAGCCTTTCAAGGTCGCTCTCCTTGCCGTAGAGCTCGCGCAGCTTCGTTCCGCCCCAGATATAGTCCTTGACAGGCGGTATAAGTTCAAATGGTCTCATGTAAACCTCCGTTTTCAGCCGTTTTTCGGCTTGGTGTATTCAGCGAAGTCCTCCTCGCTCCCGCAGTAAACATTAAAGTCGATGTATTTCTCGTCGCCGTAGCAGCCCTCAAGCTCGCCGTGGTCGTCGTACTGCCAGAAAGACCAGTCTGCAAATTCAGGCTCGGTCTGCTTGCACCTTATCCACAGCGGATAGTCGCCGCATATCTTCCTGACGTATCTGAAATACACCGGCATCGTCGTATATATCACCGGCTTTACGCCGTAGTACGCTTCAAGCTCATCAAGAAGCGGGAGAAGTATCTCCTCCGCCTCATCTACTGTCGGCTTGTTGTATATCTTGTCCGCGTAGTATTCGATATCCACCACCGGCGGCATATCTATGCTCTCGCGCGGGACGGTGTTTATGAAATTCTGCGCCTGCGTGTGACCGCTGCTGTCGAAGCTGAAAAAGTGATAGCACGAACGCTTTATGCCGGTCTCAGCCGAAGAGGCTAAGTTCTGCTTTGCATATTCGTCAACGTGACCGCTTCCTTCTGTAGCCTTTATGAATGCGAAGCGGACTCCCTGTGATTCAAGGAGCTGCCAGTCGATATCGCCCTGATACGAGCTTACGTCAACTCCCATGACGGGGAAACGCTTCTTGCTGACTACAGCCGTTGAAAGCGCCGCTGAGACAGTCACCGAAACGGCTGTAAGCAGTGCTCCCGCAAGCATGAACGCGGGTATTTTTTTATTCTTCATATATGATTCTATCTCCCGTGCCGCATATCAGATTTGAACAATACAGCACATACATTTATATAATACCCTATTTTTGCAAAATAGTCAATGATTTTCAGCAGAAAAATTCCCGGGCACGCAAAAAGAAACGGATAAAGGGAACTCCTTTATCCGCCGTTCGCTGTCTATTTGTTGTGTTCGAGAAATCCGAGGATATCGTCCGTACCTCCGGTAGACTTATACGAATAGTACGATAGCAGCAGTGACGCGTCAGAAGAGTCTATCTTGCTGTCGGAATTTACGTCTGCCGCAGTCTCACCGGTCTCGGAAAGTCCGGAGCTGCCGCCGACTGCAAGCTTTGAATATGCCACAAGTACAGCAGATGCGTCAGAGGCGTTAAGTATCCCGTCTTCGTTTACGTCTCCGAGGAAGCAGCCGCCGTCAGCCTGAAATTTGTAACCGTATTTCTTGGCGTACTTCTGCGCTGTAGAACCGGCTAAGCCGTATATTACTCCGTCATAGTCCGCGGAATTGTCGTCGCCGCTGTAGGAGTTGCTTATCGTGTTGTTCTGGTCGTAGATCGAGCACTCGGGGTTCATTATCGTCACCGACTTCAGAGCTCCGCAGTCGTGGAACGCCATTTTCTCTATGCTCATCACGCTTTCGGGAATATAGACCGTTACAAGCTCGTCGCAGTCGTTGAATGCCATGCTCTCGATAGTAACGACTCCGCCGTCCTCCATTGAGACTGCCGTAAGCTGTATGCAGCTGTCGAATGCGCAGCTTCCTATCTTCTTGACGCTCGACGGTATCGTTACGGATTTCAGACCAAAGCATTTGTAAAACGCGTTCGAGCCTATCGCCGTCACGGGGACTCCGTTTATGTTGTCAGGAACTACGATATCGCTGTATACGTCGCTCGAGCAGCCTGTTATAGTCGCGTGGTCGGATACTATCTCATATGTGAACGAGCCCTCGGTAACGCTTGAGGAGTCCTTCTTATCCGAACACGAGAACAGGCTTATCGCGGACGCAGACAATGCTGCGGCTAAAATCAATGCAGTTTTTCTTCTCAAAGCCTGTCACTCCTCTCACACGCTCATATGATAATATCATTATACCATTATCAACATAAATAGTCAACTGTAAGGCAATATTTTTTCACTTTCTACAAAAATCGACAGGCTGATTTAAGCATATTTACAAAAAGCCGGAAAGCTCCGAAAAGGAGCCTTTGAAATATTGTCATATAAAAACTTTGCCCCGAAGCGCTTTTGAACGCTTCGGGGCATTATATT
>DEDQ01000032.1:0-244 GCA_002350065.1 Ruminococcus flavefaciens | reverse complement strand
TAGAATGAACAAAACCAATAATATCAACAAATAAACGATAGTATTAGTTTGCATCATACTTTCTCTTAGCTCCGCCTTTCCTCTCTTTATATGGGCTTGAGCCATTATATCTGCTATTTTGTCTTCGGCATTTTGATGATCCCTATATTGTGAGATAGGCTCAGATGGGGTATCTTCTCCAGGCATAAGTGGTTCGAGAACAGGCAATTCATCAGTATTATTCAATTTATTATTCATATCAATT
>DEDQ01000049.1:1524-16878 GCA_002350065.1 Ruminococcus flavefaciens | reverse complement strand
AACGGTCTGCTTATGGAGGAGGAGCTTCACGCGGAACTGCTTCGATTTGCTGCTCCGCAGACCACGTTTGAGGAACTGTATTTCCACATCAATCAGCTCATAACCGACCGAGGATTTGTCAACCTTGACTTCCTCGGCAATCTCGGACACTCTATCGTGAAGGACAAAAACGACCGTATATACACCGAAAAAGGCAACACGGCACTGCTCTCGTCAGTGGACTACTTCACGTTTGAGCCGCATATCAGCGTCAAGGGCTCGAAATACGGCTACAAGAAAGAGAATATCTACTACTTTGCGGACGGAGTGCTAAAAGAGTTATAATTGATGATAAACAGGAGGTAACCATGCCATTTGATTTTAAGAAAGAATACAAGGAATATTATATGCCGAAAAACAAACCACAGATAGTTGAAATACCGTCAATGAATTACATAGCTGTCCGCGGCAAAGGCGACCCGAACGATGAAAACGGCGAATACAAAAAGGCAATAGAGGTGCTTTATGCAGTTGCGTATACGCTGAAAATGAGCTACAAGACAGACTATAAGATAGACGGCTTTTTCGAGTATGTCGTTCCGCCGCTGGAAGGTTTCTGGCAGAGCGAAAACGGCGTGATATTTGACTATGCAGATAAGTCGGAGCTGAAGTGGATATCCGTTATCAGGCTTCCTGATTTTGTAACAGAAAAGGACTTTCATTGGGCGGTAGAAACCGCTTCAAAGAAGAAAAAGCTCGACTGTTCCGCGGCTGAGTTTCTCACAATTAACGAAGGCTTGTGTGTGCAGATAATGCACAATGGTTCATATGATGACGAACCTGCGACCGTGGAGATAATGGATGGTTTTATAGCTGAAAACGGATATCAGAACGATATCAGCAGCGAACGTCTGCACCATGAAATATATCTTTCTGACCCAAGAAAAGCTCCGCCCGAGAAGTGGAAAACGGTTATTCGTCACCCGATAAGAAAGTGTGAGTAATAAGTCCCTCCAAAAAGCAGCCGCAGTAACAGGCGGCGCAAACGGTACGCTCAGGTTGATGATAAATAAGAAAGACCGCAGTTAATTCTGCGGTCTTAGTATTCTCTTTACTCTTAAAGCAATATGGCGCTGCTTTGAAAGCGCAAATGCTGCGGTGATGAAGATAAGTGAGCCTGCCGCTATCTCGAACGGGAATCTCAGCAGAGCTCCCTCGGGTATGATGAAAGGCAGAGTGGCTATCGCTCCGCAGGGTGGAAAATAGAGCTTGACCCTGCACACGGCGATGAGCATCACTGTGCATGATATGGCAGCTGAAGCTGCAAGCGGAAGTCCAAGCTTTTCTGTGATGAGAAAGCGAGAGAGGACTCCGGCGACCGAGGCGAGGAGCATAAGCGAAACAGCCTGCGGTGACCGCTTCAGCAGCTTGCTGTGCGGCTTTGACATCTCGAAAAAAGCTACGATGAGCGGAGGAGCTATGAAAAATATCTCTCTTGTCAGCGCGGGTATAATGCAGATGATGCCTGCCGCGGCTATTTGTCTTATCCGCAGCGTAAACAGCTGCTTATCGGGCTGTACGGGAGTGAATACGTTTTTCTCGCGCAAGCCGCATTTTTCAAGTATCATCTGTGCAAGGAGAATCAGCGAGGTCATAACGACTACCGAGCCTATATAGACGGGACTTTTCGTCCCCAGCAGCACGGGCAGCACGCAGGCTGATACTGCGGGCAGGAACTCCGTTTTTGACGCTGTCACGCAAGCTGCTGCGCACATCATGGCAAGCGGTATCTTTATAACGGGCGGGAGCGGTACAAATACCAGTCCTACGCCGATAATTGCCGCTGCGGTTATAGTCAGCAGCAGTCTTGTCCTTGATGCGTTCCATGACTGCTTCGGAGCGGTGAGAGCTCCTATCGCGACAGCCGTTATTTCCGGAAATATTACCTCTTTATCGTGTAAAAGCTCAGATGCAGCCACCATGCCCGTTGCCAGTGCGATCGACAGTGCCACAGGGAGCATTTTTCTTAATATTTGCAATAAAGTCACCTTTTCTATGTAGGATCACAAGGTATAGTATAACACTTTTCGCTCCGGATTGCAACTGTTGAGCCGAATAAATACAGCGGACGTTTTATTTACCTGTTGGAAAGACACAGCCGCAAATTCCGGAGCTCTGTCAAGAAGATATGGAAAAATCGGATTTATTTTGCTTTACCCATTGATTATGCAGGAAAAGTGTGGTATACTTTATAAAAAAAGACCTGTTCAGCGGAAACCAATGAAAAATGATGATCGAGGAGGATTGGAATGAGGATCTATGACCCTTCACGAATAGGCAAAGCCTATTTTGAGATATTGTATTTCGACAAAGACGGAAACATCACTAAAGACGATAAAAATGCTGAGAAATGCGTTATCCGTCAGTGCAGATGTGACGACACGGTCGTACATGAAAAGACGATTGATATGCGTGAGGATCCGAAAAAATCGAGTATATGGAAATGAATAACAATGAAACAAGACCGCAGCTGGTCCTGCGGTCTTAATGTTTTAATTTCAAAAGCGATAGGAGCCCTTTCGTAAAAAACGGAAGCAGATTCTCCACTTTCAACGTAAGAAAGTGAGTTGAAAAATCTGCGGATATGGTATATGATAGTATTGGATAATATTTCACCTGAGGAGGAATCAAAATGAGGAAAATTTTCAAGTCTGTTATCGCGGGAATGCTCGCGGGAACGGCAGCTCTCACAGCGGCTTCGGGAACGTTCTGCGCTTCGGGAGCTCCGGACGAGAGCGATCTCTACTGCCACGATACATTTGAAAGCGGAACTGACGGCTGGGAGGGCAGAGGCGGAGCTTCCGCTGCGACTGCCGGAAACGCCTACGCAGGCAGTAAGGCTCTCGCTGTTACCGGCAGAAAGAGCGAATGGCACGGAGCCATGAAAGCGCTCGATCCGGATATATACAAAGCCGGAGAGACCTACAGCTTCAGCGTTGCCGCTGCGGGCTCGGGCAAGATGATGCTCTCTCTCCAGTACACGGATGCTTCCGGCAAGACTGTTTACGACCACCTTGCTGACGGCAATTCCTACGGCGATTACATACAGCTTGCTGACCCGAACTACACGCTCCCCAGCGGCACCGACCATATCCTCTACGTTGAGACAGAGTCCGGCACAGGTGATTTCAGCATAGACGAAGCTATTATCGCAAAGGCGGGAACTGAGATAGACGGTCCCAAGCCCGTAGTCATCACTCCCGGAGACGTCAACTGCGACGGATATATCGACGTCTTTGATATGCCCATGCTCAGAAAGGGACTCACCGACGGTCTGTCAGGAGCAGCTTCCAAGGCTGCCGATGTCAACGGCGACAGGAAGTATACTGTCGCGGATACAGTCCAGATAGCGGAGTTCATACTCGGTCAGAGAAGCGAATTTGAAAAGGATACCACACTGCCTCCCGAGGACTATATGGACAGGATACGCAGCATGGTAACAGCGACTGTTCCCTCATCTGCGCTTGCAAAGGCAGAGGGCGGAGTTGAGCACATCACGTATTTCTCGAAGAAGGCGAACCGCAACAAGGGCGCAAACGTATGGCTCCCGCCCGGATACGACCCGAATGAGCAGTACCCTGTTCTCTACGTGAACCACGGCTACGGCGGCGACGAGGGCTCAATGGTCAACGGCATGGGAGTCCGTGAGATAGCGACAAATCTCATCAAGAGCGGCGAAGCCGTGCCGATGATAATCGTCTTCACGAACCAGTATACCGACCCTCAGCACGAAAAGCAGACCGGAAACGGTCAGGCTGACGTTCCCGGCTACGATAATTTCGTCGAGGACCTCCCCGACAGCCTCATGCCCTATATCGAGTCGCACTATCCCGTTAAAACAGGACGTGAAAACACTGCAGTCGCAGGCTTCTCAATGGGCGGAAGAGAATCGCTCTACATCGGCATAAAGTGCTGCGACAAGGTAGGATATATCGGCGGCGGAGCGCCTGCTCCGGGAATATTCCCGACGCGTGACCAGTTCATGAACCACCCCGGAGTCATGAGCAAGGACGATATGCGCATCGACCCGCCATACTCTCCGTATATACTGATGATAGCCGGAGGAACGAACGACGGCATGGTAAACGATTACCCCAAGCAGTACAGCGACCTCTTCACCCAGCACGGCACCGATAATATCTATATCTCCGTTCCGGGAGGCGGTCACGACAGCAGTACAGTAATACCGCTGATGTACAATTTCATAAGATTCATATTCAGAACGGATATATAAATCACGCACAAAGCCGCCGGAATGGATAACATTTGTTATCCATTCCGGCGGCTTTGTCTTTACTTTCTGCCCTTGCCGGAATGCTTGTGTTCCGGCTTTGGCGGGTTCATTTTATAAAACTGCGCACACGAGATGTACTTTCCGGAAAAAGCAGTTCCCGCGTCCTTGTCGAAGAGCATTCTGCAAATGCTGAGGATAGTGCTGTACTTTTTTGTATTGCGGGTATTCACGCATTTGCTGAATTCTGCGGTGATGTTGAAAGGAACACGCACCTCGTCGAGGTATGACAGCGCCTCCATAAGCTGATGTGAGCTGTGTGAGCTTGCAGTCAGCTTGACGAACTTTGCGGCTGCGGCTTTGATGATGCGGTTTTCCGCGCGGTCGGGAGTGAAAACGTCATGCCGGACGTAAACGCGTTCGCGGTGGACGAGATTCCGGCGGATATTCTCGGAGAACAGGATAGTTCCCTGCACCGAGGTCAGATTCTCCTCGCGGCTTGCGTATGCGGAAAGAACTCCGCTTTTGATTATTTTCGTGGTCTCGCCGGCAAAAACGGAGATGACATACTCCATGAAGTTCATGCCCTCGCCGAAAACTGACGGGTCAAATTTGTAGCCGCATCGTTTGCAGAACTCCGCACCGAGGACCCTTCTCGCATTCGCGGCTCCGCCTTTTACCGGAGGCAGTATCTCGAGGAGAGTGCCGTCGCTGAGACAGGCGAATCCGCAGTAAGAACCAGCCATGAAGTATTCAGAGCCTTTTTTGCGTTCGAGCGTAACGGCTTTTTTTCCGTCAGCTTCGCACACATCGGCGAATTCGCCGAGCATTTTTGCAAGCTCGGTGTTTTCGGGAGAAATTTCCGCTATCCTTTCATTGGCTTTTACGCAAATGTGTCTGGTATACATTGTATTCTCCGTTCATCAAGAAATATCGCTGTAGATGTTAATGAAGTGCTCTTTGCTCCAGTTAAGGGGATTTCCGAGGCGATAGAGCTTCTGTCCCGAATCGAAATGCTTGATATACTTGGGAGTGATACACTCTACGAAGGTATTCTCGTCGTTGAGCACGAGTTTTATCCTCTCGTAGTCATCGAAGAAATACTCCTGCAAAAGCGGGATTATCTTTGTCGAGAACACAGCTCTTAGCTCGTCGAGATTTTTTATGCATCCGTCGCTGTTCATGAAATAAGCATGACCGATAGCGTGTTCGCGGTCGTAGTAATACTCGATGCGTTCGTTGAGAGCAGTAAGGAGCTCGCACAGGTCAACGCCTTCGCAGTCTCCGAGCAGAGCCGGAACAGGCATCATCTCAGTGAAGTCGAATCTTCTTCTGAGGGCGGTATCGAGCATGGCAATAGAGCGGTCGGCAGTATTCATAGTTCCGAGGATATAGAGGTTGTCCGGAACTGTGAATTCGGTCTGCGAATACGGTAGGATAACCGATGTTCCGCGCTTTGATTCCTCGATAAGCGTGATGAGCTCGCCGAATATACGTGAAATGTTTCCTCGGTTTATCTCGTCGATGACAGCCACGAATCTCATGTTCGGACTCTTTGAAGCCTTCTCGCACAGCGACTTGAAAACGCCGTTGTACGGGCGGTAAATTACAGTAGTATCACCGTGGGCGATGTTGGTATCCTTACCGGTCTTGTCGACTACAACGGGGCGGATTCCCTCGACGAATTCCTCGTAGCTGAGAGACTGGTGGAAGGTCGTGAACTTTATCTGACCCGAATCGGTATACTTGTCGAAGCGTGCCCTTATGGAAGAATAAGGCTCGTCATCGGCAGTCCTCTTGCCCTCGATGAGCTCGACGGCATATTTCACGATGTTGTAGGTCTTGCCGGTTCCGGGAGGTCCGTATAGTATCTGGTTCAGCGAGGGCTTGAAGTTCCTGAGCTTGTGCTCCGAGAACGTCATAGCCGACTGTGAGGTTTCTTCCTGAGTGTTGAGCATTTCCCACGATAAAACGTCGAAAACGCGCATATTCTTGAATTTGAAATTCTTGTCGCGGAACTCTATTATCTTGCGGCAGTTGGGGACATACTGCGACAGGTCGTCGATGTTGCCGAGGTCGAGCCCGAGTGAACGTATAACGAGAGAATTTGTCTCTATCTCGCCGATTATGGGGAATGTGAACGGCTTCAGGCAATGCAGTATCCTCGAAATGATATAGACCGGGATACCCGAGGTCTTTATCTGCGAGCTGAGCATTTTCTGGACTGTCTCGAAGAGTACACTGTCATTTTCGACGTCAAGAATGTTGATGCACAGCTTGAAGAAAAACTGTACAGGCTCGGACTTTTTAGCCGAATCCCTGAGCGATACCGGAGCAGTGAGGAAAGCTTCTTCCTGTTCTCCGGCGGCATGACAGAATAAGCTCCGGGCTTCGCCGCTCCATATTTTGGCGAGGTGGGTCTCGAGGAGGAGCTTGTCGTTGTGGAGCAGGTGTGTTTTCTGAATATACTGTTTGCGTTCGTTTTTTTCGTTTTTCCATATGCCGAGCGACAGGTAATACAGCAGAGCGAGGTCGTTATGGTCGATGAGCGAGGTCTTTTTCAGCTTTGCATAGTATTCGAGCGCTTTGCGTACAGAGCGGTATGTTCCGTCAAATTCGTTAGGAAGGATCTCGTTTTTACGTCTAAGTTCATTAATAATTATCGTTTTATCCATTTTATTAGACTGCCTTTCCAATAATATCCTACGCTAATTGTATCATACATACAAACAAAAGTCAATGCTATTCAAAACTTTTACACATTATTAACAAGCGAATATCCCCTCTGTGTATATACAGAGGGGATATTTTTATTTGCAGTATATTTCAATTGCCTTGTGGACAAAAGCGGCAGTGCCCTTGCCGCCTGCATTGTCGATGCTTTCGGTGAATTCTCCGCCGCCTGCATACATTTCTCCGAGACCGCGGAGTATCTCGTTTGTGCAGGTATAAAAATTCTCGCAGAAAAACGACTGCAATTTCTTCACCTGAGCCTGCACTATGCCGTCGGAGGGGTCAAGGCTGCGCATATTGCCGAATTCTTTGAAAAGCGACATAGTTTCAAGGGCGAGCCTTTCATCATCTGAGGCTGAACGGCTTTTCGCTTTTTCCTCAAATTCTTTGTATTCAGCAGAATTTCCCCACTGTTCCTTAGCGCGTTTAGTATAATCATCGAGTTTGCTTTTGTCGAATGCTGAAAAATCTGATTTGCTTCTGTTCATAGCGTAATCAACTCCTAAAAGTTTTATTCCTGTGGCGAAAGCTATGAGGCTGTCGAGATGCTCGCGCCGGAGCTTCAGAAGCTCTATCTGCTGCTCGAGAGCCTTAACTCCGTCGAAATCGGGTCTTGACACTATCTCTTTTATTTCCTTGAGCGGAAATTCCAGCTCGCGGAACAGCATTATCTGCTGGAGCTTTTTCAGCGCTGTATCGTCATACAGCCGGTAGCCTGCCTCCGTGTAGCCGCTCGGCGGCAGGAGCCCTATTTTGTCGTAATATTGCAGTGTGCGCACACTGAGCCCTGTCAGCCTGCTGACCTCGTTCACGGTCATTGCGGAAAAGCTGTTCGTATTCATCGGAAGTTCCTCCTTGCGGGTTATTGCTTTCGCTGATATTACTATACACTATTACGTAACGTAATAGTCAATAGGCAAAAGTGAATTTCGTATATCTGCACAAATAAGCACGGTTTGGCTTGTTGAAAGTGCTGAATGGTGAGAACGTACTAATTTCCTCTCCGGGTGTTGCTATTTCTATTAATATATGATATAATTAAAAGATAGCAACAACCCAGAATTAAAGATAGGAGCATAATATGGCAACCGAAACTTTACTGAAATATAATCAGCCTGCTGTTGACTTCAACAGCGCACTTCCCGTCGGAAACGGCAGGATAGGCGGCATGATATACGGCGAGGCTGAAAACGAGCTCATAAAGCTGAACGAGGATTCGATATGGTCGGGCGGACTTCGTCACCGCGTGAATCCCGACGCGCAGGAGGGACTTGCCGAGGTGCGCCGTCTTCTTGCCGACGGAGATATCTCCGGAGCGGAAAAGGTAGCATTTCAGAAAATGCAGGGAGTTACGCCGAATATGCGCCATTATATGCCGCTCGGAGACCTCCATATCCACACCTGCATCAGCGGAAAGGCAAGGGAATACTCCCGCACTCTTGACCTTGCGACCGCCGTTTCGAGCGTGAATTTCAAGGTGAACGGAGTCGAATATACCCGCAGCGTTTTCTGCTCTGCTCCCGATGATGTAATGGTCATCGACATACATTCTGATACTCCGGGCAGCATAACTCTCGACTGCTCTATTGACGGCAGAGACGATTACTACGACGACAACCGTCCCTGCGGCGAGAATATGATACTCTTTTCCGGCGGTACCGGAAGCCGTGACGGCATCTTTTTTGCTGCCTGCCTCGGAGCAAAGGCTGAGGGAGGCTCTATCCGCACGCTCGGCGGAAAGATACGCGTTGAAAATGCTGATTCTGTGATGATAGTGCTTTCAGTGAGAACGAGCTTCTACAGCGAGAATTATATGGAATCCGCCGAGGTAGACGCTGAAATGGCATTGCAGTGCGGCTTTGACGAGCTCTACTTCCGCCATGTGAGCGACTATCAGGAGCTCTTCAACAGGGTCGAGCTCAACCTTAACGACAACAGCGGCGAGGACCTTGAAAAGCTCCCGACCGATGCGAGACTTTCGCGTCTCCGCGGCGATGAGCTCGACAGCAAGGACTGCGAACGCCTTATCCACGATAACAAGCTCATCGAGCTCTACTTCAACTATGGCAGATATCTCATGATATCAGCGAGCCGTCCCGGCACTCAGCCGATGAATCTGCAAGGCATATGGGATCAGGATATGTGGCCTGCATGGGGAAGCCGCTACGCGCTCAACATCAACACCGAGATGAACTACTGGTGCGCCGAGAGCTGTAATCTCTCCGAATGTCATCTGCCGCTGTTCGACCTGCTTGAAAGGGTATGCGAGAACGGCAGGATAACGGCAAAGGAGATGTATGGCATCGACCGCGGCTTCGTCTGCCACCACAATACCGATATATGGGGCGATACAGCTCCGCAGGATACGTGGATACCCTCAACGATATGGCCTACGGGCGGAGCGTGGCTTGCTCTGCACATTTTCGAGCACTACGAGTACACGCTCGACAAGGATTTTCTCGCCGATAAGTACCATATAATGAAGGAAGCCGCAGAGTTCATGACGGAATTTCTCATCGAGGACAGCGAGGGCAGACTTATCACCTGTCCGTCGGTATCACCTGAGAATACCTACGTGACCGAAAAGGGCGCACGCGGCTGTCTCTGCGCCGGACCGTCAATGGATTCGCAGATAATAACAGTTCTGTTCAGCGATGTGATAAAGGCGTCGGAGATACTCGACAAAGACCACGAATTTGCCAAAAAGCTCGCAGAAATGCTTGAAAAGCTCCCTCACCCCGAGGTCGGCAAGTACGGACAGATAAAGGAGTGGGCAGTGGACTACGACGAGGTCGATATCGGACACCGTCACGTTTCACAGCTCTTCGCGCTTCATCCGGCAGACCTGATAACTCCCGAAAAGACGCCGAAGCTCGCAGATGCGGCAAGAGCGACTCTCGTCCGCCGGCTTATCCATGGCGGAGGTCATACGGGTTGGAGCTGTGCATGGATAACGAATATGTGGGCGCGTCTCCATGACGGCAGAATGGTATATGAGAACTTGAAAAAGCTCCTTGCACATTCAACGAATCCGAATATGTTCGATACCCACCCTCCGTTCCAGATAGACGGAAATTTCGGCGGTACTGCGGCAGTTGCAGAGGCTCTGCTCCAGAGCGTATCCGGCGAGATAATACTCCTTCCCGCGCTTCCGGACGAGTGGAAAGAGGGCAGCATAAGGGGGCTCCGCGCCAAGGGCGGCTTCGGAGTTGACCTCGAATGGCGCGACTGCAAGCTCACCTCGGCAGTGATAACCTCCGACTTCGGAGGCGAATGCCGCCTGCGCACGAACTGCGTTGCCAGTCTCATATGCGACGGCGAGACAGTCGGCTCGCGCATCGAGGACGGCGTTATCATATTTGATACCATTGCCGGAAAGAGCTATACAGTAAAAACGTAAAGAATTGAGAATTAAAGGAGCTTTTATTATGAAGCTACGCAGGATTATCGCGCTCACCGCGGCTGTAACAGTCGCGGCGGCGTGCATGGGTTCATGCAAAAAAAAGAATAAGGAGCCGGATAAAAGCAGCTCTGAAACAGCCTCGTCAACCTCTGTTTCGCCTGACGAGGTCGATACCTATCCCGACTATCCCATTTCCTACCCCGAGATAGAGAAAAAGGATATGGGCGACATCTACGAAGCCGAGGACGCGAAGCTCAGCGACGGGCTGAAGATAGTCAGCAATCCCAAGGAGGAGGAAACGACCTCGTCCGACAAGAAAAACGACAAGGAAAAAACTACCGAACAGCCGGCTACGAAATTCGACCCGACCGTAAGGCAGGAGACCGTTCACCAGAAATACAGCGGAACAGGCTACGTTACCGGCTTCAAATCCGACGGGAGCACTACTGCCGCATTCACGGTAAACGCTCCGAGCAACCAGCATTACGACCTCTCGTTCAGTATTGCATCTGACAGAAAGGTCAACTGCCGCATAACGCTCAACGGCACCGAGATAAGCACCTTCAAGACCATGAACGACGGCGATTTCACGCTCATCACGCTGTACGGAGTGTTCCTCGTCAAGGGCAAGTCCGAGATAGTGATACGTCCCGAAAACGGCGACCTCTGTCTCGATTACCTCAAGGTGTCGAACAATACCTCGCTCAGCGATATCAAATACGACGCGAATAACAAGCTCGCCAACAAGGAAGCCGGCAAGCAGGCAAAGGAGCTCATGGACTTCCTCACTGAAAACTACGGAAAGTACACTCTGACCGGACAATATGCGTCAAGCCCCGAAAACAAGGAGCTCGACCTCATATACAAGACTACGGGCAAATATCCCGTTGTGCGCCTTTCAGCCATGCACACGACAGGAAATACCTTCGACAGCTCATTTCAGGACGTTGACGCCTGCGCCGACTGGTACAGAAAGGGCGGAGTTGTAGGTCTCATGTGGTACTGGGAGGCTCCCTCGAAGAAGCCCTCAGTCTATGCGAAGGAGACCGATTTCAAGCTCAAGGACGCCATGACCGATATCGACATCGCTGAGATGACTCAGGAGGAGATACGCGGTCTTTACGGCGAGGGCAAGATATCCGAGCAGTGCTACGGACTTGTGCGCGACCTCGACAACATGGCAGGACAGCTCACTTCGCTCAAAAACAAGGGCGTGCCTGTTCTGTGGAGACCTCTCCACGAGGGCAGCGGTGACTGGTTCTGGTGGGGCGCGAGCGGCGTCGACGCCTACAAGTGGCTATGGGACCTTATGTACCGCCGCTATACGAACTATTTCGAGCTCGATAACCTCATCTGGATATGGAACGGTCAGAGCGAGGAGACCCTCGTCAGCAAGAGCACCTTCGATATCGCTTCCCTTGACATCTACCTCGACAACAAGACAGATTACGGCAGCCGCTACGAGCAGTTCCTCGCGCTGCAAAACATCGTCGGCAAGGAGAAGCTCATCGCGCTCAGCGAATGCAGCTCGGTTCCGGATATAGATTCCTCGTTCCGCGACAATGCGGTGTGGTCCTTCTTCGGACTCTGGTACGGCAAGTACCTCGAAAACGAGGACGGCGAGTTCTCGGGCGAATATACCGATAAGGAGACTCTCGTCCGCGCATACAACTCCGACGGAGCGCTCTCGCTCGACGAGTATCAGACTCTCAGAAGCGGCAAGAAGCTCGTCTCCGATTACGGCACGGGCACTACGACCTCGGCGACGTCAACGACCTCGACATCTTCCGAAACTCAGGCTGAGACCTCTGGCGATACGACTACGGAAACAACAGCCGTTTCTTCCACATGACACGAAAGGAGGCTGAAATGGATACAGACTTCAGACCCCGTATAAAGCTAAGCGCCGAGCAGAATGCCCTGCGCGAGAAAATGCTCCGCGGCGTGAGCGACTCCGCGGTAAAAGCTGTAAGCTTCAGAATGGACGGCGTACTTGTTCAGGCGCCTTTTTCCGAGCGTGAAGATATGTTCATGCTTATGGAGGACGACTTCTGCGGGCTCTCGACCGTCAAGGGCACGTTCGCCGAGCTCCGCCTCGCCGCCGAGGACGGAGCTGCCGCGAAATACGCGGCAGAGGGCGGAGCAACACTCGACAAGATATACGATATCCTCGCTAAAATGGCGAAGCTCAGTCCCGCGAGCCGTGACAAGCTCATGAAGCGCGAGTGCGAGCTTGCGGTATATTTTGCAATGCCGCGCCAGTTCGGAAAGGACCTCTTCCGCAAGGCTAAGACCGCAAAGAAAAAGACGATTATCGTCGCGGATACTGTGTATCCGCGCAGCGTAGCCGTGAATATCCTCAGTCGGTGCGGATTTGAGACTGTCGACGAGCTGGTAGTTCCCTCGGAGCTGAAGCTCGACCTCAACGACCCGAAAACGATATATGATGCGATACTGAAAAAGGCAAACACAGCGCCCGCGAAGCTCCTGCACATCGGCTCTGATGTTGAAGCTGACGTGGAAACGCCGATACTCGGCGGCTCGAAGGCGCTTCTCATGTCGGGAGCTGTACCGCTCATGGTGAAGTCAGGCAGGCTCCGCGGATATGTTCAGGCTAAGCACGTCTACGATTACGACAAGCCGGAGCTTCTTGCGCTGCACTGCATATTCGGCGTTTATGCGGCATATTGTTTTGATACACCGCTTAATAAAACCGCGCAGACCGATTTCTGCGGTGACGAGTATATGCTCGGAGCCATTGTCGGCGGAGCGCTCCGCGCCTCCGGCTGCGAGCCGCAGACCGACACGGAAAAGGCACTGCTGAAAGCTATTGAGAGTAACGAACGCGCTGCCGCGGGCATGGAGGACATGGAAAAGCTCTATCATGCGCACTTCGACGGTCATCTCGACAAATTCGGCTGTAAGGGCTGCGAACTGCCGATGCAGTTCCTTGCTCAGCACGCTGCTGCCGGCGACAGGGCGATGCTCCAGAAATACGTTGACCCCGAGGCGATGATAAACTGGTCGAATCAGGGCTCAGAGCCCGATCTTGCGCCTGTCTACGGCAGAAAGCTAAAGCCGAATACGGCTTCAAAGCTCGCGGATAAGCTCTTCCCGCCGGGAACGAAGGTACGCAACATTGCCGACGGACTTCTCGTAAAAATGAAAGGAAAGGGCAAGATCTGACCCGTTCCTGCGCTGCAGCGACATACGCCGACAAATCCTCACCTCTCCGGCAGGAAACCTCATACTCTGTCAAAACTTCTCTGTTTCCGACGGTATATCCCGTTGCGGATACCGCTCCTTCTGTGATAAGATAGATTCATAGGAAAAATCATCAAACAGGAGGAAAAAATCATGAACAGCAAAATAAAGGTACTTATCGGAGACGATTCAGCGGGAACAGGCATCAATACCGCAAATAAGCTCAGGGAAAGAGGAATGTACGCGTATACGCGCAAAAAGGACTGCAACGTCATCGTTGATTCTATCAGGAACGACCCGCCCGATGCGGCAGTTCTCGATGTTACAGCCGAGAACGGCGACGCTGTCACCATAATGAAGAAGGTGAAGGAGCTCGGAGTGAAAACTCCCGCATTCATCGTTGTTTCCGACTTCGATAACGAATTCATCGAGCGTCAGGTAATGGAAAACGGAGCGGCAAAGTTCCTGCTGAAGCCCTGCGGAGCTGACGACCTCATCGCCGCGATAACTTCTGCACTCGGCGACAGGGCAAACAGTCTCAGCGACGATATGGAGATAGTTGTCACGGATATGATACATCAGCTCGGAGTTCCCGCTCACATCAAGGGCTATCACTATCTCAGAACGGCTATCCTCTACTCGATAGAGGATAAGACCCTGCTCGACAGCGTTACGAAGCTCCTTTATCCGACGGTCGCTTCCATTTACGATACCACATCTTCCCGCGTTGAGCGAGCTATCCGTCACGCGATAGAGATAGCATGGGACAGAGGAAACGTGGATACGCTCAACTCATTCTTCGGCTATACAGTCGATACAAGCAAAGGCAAGCCTACAAATTCGGAATTCATCGCACTTATCACGGATAAGCTCCGCCTGAGATACAAGTCTGCGCTCAGAAGGGCCTGATGCCGGAAATGCGCTGATACCGAGCAATATAAGGAGGAATACTTATGTCATTCAGAAAAGTCGATATCAGCGATATCAAAACAGACCCGTTCACCAAGATAGGCAAGGAGTGGATGCTCATCACAGGCGGAAATATGGACAATTATAACACCATGACCGCTTCTTGGGGACAGCTCGGAGTTCTGTGGAACAAAAACGTTATCACCTGCTATATCCGTCCGAACAGATACACGTACGAATATGTGGAAAAGGGCGATACTTTCACAGTTTCATTCTACGGCGAGGAGTACAGAAAGGCTCTGTCGTTCTGCGGCTCGCACTCGGGAAGAGACTGCGACAAGGCAAAGGAAACAGGTCTCACACCTGCTGAATTTGACGGAAACGTAGCATTTGCCGAGGCGGATATGGTATTCGTCTGCCGCAAGCTTTACAGCTACGACCTCGCAAAGGAGGGCTTCCTCACCGATGACGGCATACCCGAGCAGTTCTTCGCAAAAGACCCGTATCACCGCGCGTACATCTGCGAGATAGCCGCTGTATACGTCAGGGATTGATAACACCAAAGCACATACGTCCGTATGTGCTTTTCTTTTTGCCCGTATATTGCGGTGTCAAGCCGGATATTGCGCTGTATGCCGTGAAAATCTCCCGTTATTCGTGTATATGAAATATAAATGTTAAATCCACGTAAAATCATCGCTGTAACCCTTGACTACTGCCCTGTAACTGATATAATATAACATAGATAGATAAAAAAGGGAATAATAATTAAAAAGGAGCTCATAAACATGGGTGAGGCCGGATTTTCGATCTTTAACATCTTCACAATGCTCGG
>DEDQ01000049.1:678-1449 GCA_002350065.1 Ruminococcus flavefaciens | reverse complement strand
TCAAACAAATTCATGGCTATCATACTCGGCATGGTCGTGACGATAGCGATACAGTCCTCGTCCGCGATGACCGTAATGCTTGTCGGCTTCGTCAACTCGGGAATCATGTCTCTTGAGCAGACTATCGGTGTATGCTTCGGTTCTGATATAGGAACCACACTTACTGCTTGGATACTCAGCCTCGCAGGAGTTGACGGCAAAAATCCGTTCATCAAAATGCTCAAGCCTTCTTCCTTTGCACCATTAGTTGCACTCATTGGTGTAATACTTATCATGGGTGCCAAGAAGAATAAAAAGAAAGATATCGGACGTATTCTTGTTGGATTCTCTATAATCATGACAGGTATGTCTCTTATGTCCGAATCTGTTTCACCGCTCGCAGATTCACCGCAGTTCCAGAAAATACTGACAGCATTTCATAATCCTATTCTTGGTGTTCTTGTTGGAGCCGGTTTTACAGGNNATTATTCAGAGTTCTGCCGCTTCTGTCGGTATATTACAGGCTTTTTCACAGACAGGTGCCCTCACATATGGAATGGCGCTCCCCATTATCATGGGACTTAACATTGGTACTTGTATCACAGCGCTTATTTCAAGTATCGGAGTAAACAAGAATGCGAAGCGTGTTGCCTGCATTCACATACTCATAAAGGTTCTCGGAACATTGATACTTCTGCCGATATCTCTTATTCTACAGCATGTTATCCATCTCAGCATCTTTGATCAGACTGTAGGCTATGTTGGAATCGCTGTTATGCACTCAATATTCAA
>DEDQ01000049.1:368-551 GCA_002350065.1 Ruminococcus flavefaciens | reverse complement strand
CTTAAAACTCCCGCAGTCGCAGTCGAGACCTGCCGCAGCACGACCATTGAAATGGCAAACATCACCAGCGAAGCGATAAACGATGCACTCGACCTGCTTGTTTCCGATTATAACGAGGAAAAGGCAAAGGGAGTTATCGAGGCGGAGGACCTTATCGACCACTTCGAGGACAAGATAAACAGC
>DEDQ01000049.1:0-287 GCA_002350065.1 Ruminococcus flavefaciens | reverse complement strand
GTAGGCAATTTCGAGCGTATTTCCGACCACGCGGTAAACCTCATCGAATCCGTTCAGGAGTGCCGTGAAAAGGGCATAAAGTTCTCGGACGAGTGCCTAAACGAGCTGAAAGTCATTTCCGAAGCTATCTCAGAGAATATCTCGATAGCGTTCAGCGCATATATCACCGACGACCTCTCCGCCGCTCACCGCGTTGAGCCGCTCGAGGAAGTTGTCGACAACCTCAGCACGGAGCTCAAAAACCGCCATATCCGCCGTTTGCAGAACGACGAGTGTACAGTTGAGCT
>DEDQ01000014.1:11897-12035 GCA_002350065.1 Ruminococcus flavefaciens | reverse complement strand
GCCGCTGACGTCAACGGTGACACGAAGATAAACTCTATCGACGCATCATCTATCCTTGCGTATTATTCCTTCCTTTCCACCACCACGGAAGCTGTTCCTATGGAAAAATTCCTTGAGGAGAACAAGTAAAGGCAATAC
>DEDQ01000014.1:11409-11740 GCA_002350065.1 Ruminococcus flavefaciens | reverse complement strand
TCTTTGTGCGGTGTTGCCTAAACGCTTTTAAGCTATCAAAAGAAAAGGCATGGAGCTCAAACAGCTTCATGCCTTTTGCTTTTCAGCAATATTCTATTGTCTGACTGTTTGCCTTTCAACAGCAGAGCTATCTCCCCTGCTGCGTTATCGCTGCATCTGTGCAGCCGAACCCACTTCACATTCATATTATTCTTTCTTTCCCAAGTTCCGGAAAGCTTCCGAGCTCTGACGATGCCGGTAACATCAGCCTGTCTGCCTCTCATATCCATACAAACTATCGGCATATGTAACGTATCTGTAGCAAGTCGTTTTGAGTGAGTATGCTGAGTTC
>DEDQ01000014.1:4838-11178 GCA_002350065.1 Ruminococcus flavefaciens | reverse complement strand
CCCCGAACTAAATAGCTGCTTTCGCGGTCTGTCCGGCGCATCTCAGCTCGTCCCCGGTTATTGCCGGGACCGGCTCCGCAGCCAGTTCAGTACCTGCACTATTTATTCGGGGCACTGCCGTTTCATGCTTCAGGTGCTTCTGAAGCACAGCCGGATATCCCCGCTAAGGGAAGTTGCGGCAGCACGTTCTGTCAGTATTTATTCTCATGATATTTCACCCTTTCTGCGTTTGTGTTTTTGGTACCGAATAGCTATCCTGTTTGATTGTAATTATATTATACCATACTGACTGTAACAGAAGCGTTACAGCTTGGGCACTGTTTATGAACCATTTGTGAACTTTGGTTCAACTTTCTGTAAAAACATAAGAGTGCCGCTCACATTCAGCGACACTCTTTGTATACTATATGTATTAAAAACGTGATAGTCAACATTTCATTGTAAAATATAATATCTTCAGCACCAACCGAACTCGTCGTTGAGCTCATCGACATTTCCCTCAACTGTGTAGGCGGACGTATTCAGTCCGATGCTGCCGTGACGCTTTACAACTATGTCAGTGATACCGGCATTTTCAAAGCTGTCGCACATATCCTTCACGAGCTGCCGCAGGAATCCCGCCTTGTCCGGAGCTCCGTCCCAGAGGACGCCAATAATGTCACCGTTAGTTGACATAGCTCCGTTTTTGTACACGAGATACGCGAAGAGCTCATTCGTCAGCTTGCGCTTGAAAACGAACTGTCCGCCGTTGAGGAATACCGCGAAATGCCCCTTACAGCGCACGCGCAGGGTATTCGGCGACGCTGAGCCCACGGGATAACGCAGATGCCGCAAAGCGTCCCGGACGTCGTCCTCGTCGAAGGGCTTCTCGATAAAGCCGCTGCAGTACACTCTCAGCGCGTCACGCGCATACTCGGGGTGTCCCGTTACGAAGATGATGTTCAGCTCGGGATAGTTTTTCTCGATGTAGTGAGCCGCTTCTATACCGTTGAATCCCGGCATCTCGATATCGAGGAAGAGGATATCGGCTTTATGCCCGGAAAGCAGCTCTATCGCCTCTGTTGCATTTGCGGCAGGGTAAAATTCTCCCTCAGGGTCGATTATCTCCATGAGCCGCTTCATCATCATTCTCGAAGCTTCACTGTCATCTGCAAAAATCGTTCTCATTTACCCATGCCCCTTTCCTCCGATTCATACACTACGTTTCTGAGCGTTATCCTTGCGCAGGTGCCGTTTTCCCCGGGGATAAGCTCAAGCTCGCCCTTGCTGCCGACAGCAAGTCTCGCACGGACGTTTGCAACTCCGATGCCCTTGCGCTTCTCCTGCTTTTCCGTGAGAGTTATCTTCCCGTAGCCGATATCGCGCACATCTATAATTATACCGTCCTCTTCGTCGCGCTGTATTATCTGAACGATACCGCCGTTTTCGCGGGCAGCGATACCGTGACGGACGGCATTTTCAACAAGCGGCTCAACGCTGAGCGCCGGAAGCATGAAGTCCTTGTTGTCTATATCGTACTCGACAACGAGCTTGTCGCCGAAGTTCATCTTCTCAAGCGAGAGATATGCCTTGACGTTTTTAAGCTCCTGCTCGAAGGTTATAAGATGACTGTTTCCGATGTTGTCGAAATTCGAGCGCAGATAGCGTGAAAAGTTCTTTATGCTTTCGTATATCTCGGGATAGTCCATGCATCTCGCCTGTATCGCAAGAAGCGAGTTGTTGATGAAATGCGGCTGTATCTGAGCCATGAGCAGTTCATTTTTCTGATGCTCGAGTATGAGCTCGCTCTCGTGGAGCTTCTGCTGAGCGTTGCTGTGCTGTATTGCCGCGAGGTAGAAATAGTAGATAAGCATTTCCATAGCGGCTATCTCGGTCGTATGGTTTACGATAATATTGTTGTATTCGAGGTATACCGTTATAATGGTAGTCGCAGACATGAAGAATACTATCAGCGCCTTTGAAAGCTCGCCGCTTTTTATAAATCTGGTCGAATAATACGTCAGGAGCACGATATACAGACAAATGACGATTGCCGGAACTATCTTCAGCTTTCCCGAAATAAAGTTATGGTCCTCGCCGTAGCCGTAAATGAAATTCGTTCCGAAAAGGTCGGATACGGCCAGAGCAACATTTATAATATACGGTATCCATAGCAGCAGCTTTCGTTTTATCGGAGCTACAAGATACAGCTCGAGAAGTATCATCAGCGGATTCAGCGAGTAGCTTATCGCGGATTTGACGTATCTTATCCATATCGGCTTATTGTATGTATCGCACCAGTATTCGGCATATTCGCATATGGTGATGATGAACACTATGGCGGCTATCGCCCATACATACTGAACTCCCTCAACTTTTGTACGTTTGTTAGCGAAAAGTATGACTACAAGTCCTGACAGGAGCATAAGAGTCATGTAATTCTGCCCTATATATTCAAGAAGTATATTCATAAGCCGTCCCTCTGCTGTTTATATACTATAAAAGTGCTGCGCGAGTTTTATATGTTCTTCATATATGTTTATTATATCACATTTATATCCCGTTTTCAATTATAAATATTTTAATTTTGCATTTTTGTCATGTCCGGAACCAATTTTATATCTTCTTTTAATACAAATCAGCTTATAATATAGGCGTATTGCACAATGGAAGGAAGGATTCATTGTATGTACATACAAATTTATCTAAATATTTTTGAAGCTGTATTTACAAAATGACAACAATGTGCTATCATTAAGAAAAATGCAGTATATCCGTATAGGAGGACAATATGGAAGACTATAAATATATGACCATCGTTGAATGGGCTAAGGATTATATCACCTCCAACGGTCTCAGACCTAAAGACCGCTTCCTCACCGAAAAGGAGCTGTGCGAGATCCACGGAGTGAGCCGTCAGACCGTAAGACAGGCTCTCATGTGCCTTGAAAACGACAACATCATCTGCCGCGTAAGAGGAAGCGGTGCCTTCGTTTCGTCGGGACTGATGCAGTCTGCACCTGTCGGACAGAACAAGAATATCGGCGTTATATCCACATATTTCACCGATTACATCTTCCCGCAGATAGTCACCGGCATCGAGAGCGTTCTCAACGATTCCGGCTTTTCGATGCAGCTCGCTATCACTCATAATAAGGTATCCGAGGAACAGCAGGCGCTCCAGAGCATGATATCGGGCGGCGTTCAGGGTCTTATCATCGAGCCGTCAAAGAGCGCGCTCCCCAACCCGAATACCGAGCTCTACGACGAGCTGAGACGCAATAACATACCTGTCATATTCTTCAATGCCAAGTATCCGTGGTCAGACTGTCCGTGCGTTGCGCTCGACGACGAAGCCGCCGGAAAAATGGCTGCCGACCATGCATTCGACTGCGGTCACAAAAGGATAGCCGCTATCTTCGCTCTCGACGATATACAGGGTCATAAGCGCTATTCCGGCTTCACAAGTAGCTGTATCGCTCACGGGATAAAAAATGCCGAGGACAGCGTTCTGTGGTATGCGACAGCTGACAAAAACTCGCTTTTCAGCTCCGGCGAGACCCGTCTTCTCGAGCTGCTGAACGAGGTGACTGCCGTTGTATGCTACAATGACAACATCGCGATAAAGCTGCTTCAATTCTGTAAGGAGCACGATATAAGAGTGCCGGACGACCTCTCGGTTATCGGCATCGACGACTCAAAATATGCGTCGATATGCGATGTACCGCTCACCACTATCGTCCACCCTCAGCGAAGGCTCGGAGAAGCGGCAGCAGAAAAGCTGATAGACCATATCTGCTCGGCAGCTGCAAGCTCCGGAGACATTATTTTCACTCCGGAATTAAAGATCCGCGAATCGGTAAGAAAGCTGTAAGCTCAGTTTAATGAGGTGTTGAAAATGAATAATAAAACTGATATGCTTCAGGACGTAACACGCGTAGATATCAAAAAGATAGAGGAATTACTGCAAAGCGGCAAGCTCGAGGGCTGCGGCGAGATGCTCGATTCCATACTCGAAGAAGTCAGGTTTTCAGAGATAGGCTCCCTTGTTATAAGGCTTTATGTATGCATGGACATATACGTCGCCGCCCACAGCTTCGCCAAAAGGATAGGCATCAGCAGCGAGCGCTTCAGCGAGCATTTCGGAACAGCAGACGATGTCAGCTCGAAGCTGATGAGTATCGACGCGACTGTGAAATTCCTGCACACGCTTATCCACGACTGCATACTGTGGCGCATCGAAGCCGCTAAACAGAGCGGCACAAGCATCGTTGCAAAGGCGCGTGACTACATCGACAAAAACTATATGAACGACGAGCTATCGCTTCTCGTCGTTGCAGAAGCAGTAGGACTCAGCCCGTCGTATCTGAGTGCTCAGTTCAAGAAAAAATACGGTCAGAACCTCTCGGAATACATCGCCGCAGCAAGGATCTCACGCGCAAGAGAGCTTCTTTGCTGCACATCGAAAATGATATACGAGGTCGCGTATGACGTCGGATTCCGCGATTACAGGTATTTCAGCCAGATATTCAAGAAATACACCGGTCAGACTCCGCGGCAGTTCCAGAACAGCACAAATGTATCATTATAAATTATTCGTTTTATAATATTCAAAAAATAATAAACATTTAGTGTAATATTTTTGGTATCAATGTATGTACAAATTAGATATAATGTAAATACAAGTTAACGTCAGGGACGTTGAAAATATAAGAAACCAGGATGGAGGAACCAATACTATGAAAATGAAAAAGATACTTGTTATGGCAGCAAGCATGATCATGTGCGGCGCAATGTTCGCCGGCTGCGGTACAACAGAAACATCAGATTCAGGCAGCAATTCCAAATCTGAAAGCAAAAGCAGTTCATCTGACCTCATCAAGGTCGGCATCATCAACAACGACCCTAACGAATCCGGCTACCGTACAGCCAACGTTAACGACCTCAAGGCTACCTTCACGAAGGAAAACGGCTACGACGCTTCGTTTGCTTACAGCCTTAAAAATGAAGAGCAGATAAACTACGCTCAGAAATTCATACAGGACGAAGTCGATTACCTTCTTCTCTCCGCTGCTGATACAGCAGGCTGGGATTCAGTTCTCAAGGACGCTCAGGCTGCCGGCGTAAGAGTTATCCTCTTCGACCGCACTATCGACGCTGACGAGAGCCTCTATGAAGCTTCCATTGTTTCCGATATGGACAAGGAGGGCGAGCAGGCTGTTGACTGGCTCAAGACACAGAATCTCGAAACCTATGATATCATCCACCTTCAGGGTGTAATGGGCTCGGCTGCTCAGAAGGGACGTTCAGGCGCTCTCAACGATACAGCAAAGGAGCTCAAGTGGAACATCGTTGCTCAGCAGACAGCAGAGTGGAACGCTGAAAAGGCTCAGCAGATAGTTCAGTCTGTTATCGACTCTGAGAAGAAGTTCAACGTTATCTACGCTGAGAACGACGATATGGCAAAGGGCGCTGTTGCTGCTCTCGACAGAGCAAACATCTCTCACGGCGTAGGCAAGGACGTTGTCGTTATCGGCTTCGACTGCAACAAGTGGGCGCTTGAAGAGCTCAAGGCCGGCAACTGGAACTATGACGGTCAGTGCAACCCCTTCCAGTCCTCTTACATCGTTGACATCATCGACAAGCTCGAAAAGGGCGAAAAGCTCGACAATAAGACTGTTGTCATGGAGGAAAAGGGCTTTGACGCAAAGACTATCACTGATGACGACGTAAGCAGGTATGGTATCTGATAATATCATACCGCGATAAAACTAAATAAGTGCGGTGACACGTTTGTCCAGACGTCACCGCACTAATTTTACAGACTTTTTCCCATAAAACTAACGAAAAACAGGCAAAAACTCACTTTAGGAGGAAAAGCAATGCAGGAAAGATCATTGCTGGAAATGCGGGGTATTTACAAATCCTTCCCAGGAGTCAAGGCGCTCCGCAATGTGGATTTTACGCTGCGTGAAGGTGAGATACACGCGCTGATGGGCGAAAACGGCGCCGGAAAATCAACACTTATCAAGGTCCTCACAGGCGTACATATCAAAGACAGCGGAGATATCTTCGTAAAGGGACATAACGGTGCCGTACATATCCATTCTCCGCAGGAAGCACAGAATTTAGGCATAAGCACAGTTTATCAGGAAATATCCCTCTGCCCCAACCTCTCAGTTGCAGAGAATATCTTCCTCGGCAGAGGCAAAAGCGCTCTTGTAAGCTGGAAGAATATGAACAAAAAAGCCGGCGAGCTCCTTGATTCGCTCGGCATCGCAGTAAAGCCGAATCAGCAGCTCGCAAGCTGCTCGATAGCCGTTCAGCAGATGGTCGCTATCGCAAGAGCTGTGGATATGGA
>DEDQ01000014.1:0-4808 GCA_002350065.1 Ruminococcus flavefaciens | reverse complement strand
GCAAAGCTGTTCAAGCTCATGCGTGACCTTAAATCCCGCGGCGTTGGCATCATCTTCGTAACGCACTTCCTCGATCAGGTGTATGAGGTCTGCGACAGGATAACCGTTCTCCGCGACGGACAGCTCGTTGGTGAATACGAGATAGAGAGCCTGCCGCGAGTTCAGCTCGTATCGAAAATGCTCGGCAAGGAGCTCGACGACATGGCTGATATCAAAAACGACGCTCCCGAGTTTAAAGCAGCAGATAATGAGGTCGTTTACGAAGCCGAGGAGCTTTGCAGCTCTGAGGGCATAAAGCCCTTCGATTTCAGCATACGCAAGGGCGAGGTAAACGGCTTTACCGGACTTCTCGGCTCGGGACGAAGCGAATGCGTAAGAGCTATCTTCGGAGCCGATAAGGTCACCGGCGGAACCGTAAAGGTCGAGGGCAGAACAGTAAAGATAAACAAGCCCATTGACGCCATGAAAAACGGTATCGCATACCTTCCCGAGGACCGCAAACGCGACGGTATCATCGGCGACCTCTCGGTACGTGATAACATAATCCTCGCATTACAGGTGAAAAAAGGCTTCTTCAAGCCATTCTCAAAGGCGGAAGCCATAAAATTCGCAGAGGAGTACATCAAGCTGCTCGACATCAAAACAGCCTCGGTGGATACTCCGATAAAGTCGCTCTCAGGCGGAAACCAGCAGAAGGTCATACTCGGACGCTGGCTCCTTACACACCCGAAGTACCTTATCCTCGACGAGCCTACACGCGGCATCGACGTCGGTACAAAGGTGGATATCCAGAAGCTCGTGCTCAAGCTCGCTTCCGAGGGAATGAGCATTACCTTCATATCGTCGGAGACAGACGAGATGCTTAGAACGTGCTCGAGGCTCCTCGTTATGCGTGACCGCAAGCTCGTGGGAGTGCTCGAAGGCAGCGAGCTTACTCAGAACACTATCATGAATACTATCGCAGGAGGTGAGCAGTAATGTCATCAGGAAACAATAATGCGGGCACAGGCTCGTTCCTTTCTGGTATCTTGAGAAATCAGATCTTTATCCCGATAGCTGCCCTGCTCATACTTGCAGTATTCAATTTCATAGTCGATCCCTCATTTTTCAAGATCACACTCGGACACAACAGCAATGGAGACCCTGTCCTCTCGGGACAGCTCATATCCATTATAGATTACGGCTCAGAGCTTGCCATACTCGCTATCGGCATGACCCTCGTTACAGCAGCTTCGCGCGGACAGGATATCTCGGTAGGCGCGGTCATAGCGATAAGCGGAAGCGTAGTGCTGAGGGTGCTGTGCGGAACGAATTCACGTCCCGATGAATTACAGGCTCCCATAATCGTGGCATTCCTCATAAGCTGCCTCGTTGCAATGGCTTTCGGAGCCTTCAACGGAGCTCTCGTATCCATATTCAAGATACAGCCAATGGTCGCGACGCTCATTCTCTTCACGGCAGGACGCTCTATCGCCGCATGGATAAACAACAACGAGCTCCCCGTTGTAAACGACGAGACCTTCACCTATTTCGGAAGCTATATCCCCGGTATCCCGATACCCACTCCGTTCTTCATCGCCATTGCCTGCTTCATAATTACATGGCTGGCGCTGAAATTCACGAATCTCGGACTCTATGTACAGTCTGTCGGAATCAATGAAAAGACCTCGCGCCTCAACGGACTCAATCCCGCACTCATCAAGTTTGTAACATATATCATACTTGGTCTATGCGTGGCAGTTGCAGGCTTCATCAAGGTAAGCCGCCTTTCGACTATCAACTACTCTGTAGTCGCAAAGGACATCGAAATGGACGCTATCCTTGCAGTCGCTCTCGGCGGAAACTCGCTCAGCGGCGGCAAATTCAACATCTCCGCTTCCATTCTCGGCGCATACGTTATACAGTTCCTTACAACAACGCTTTACAAATTCCAGGTGCAGTCCGACGCGCTTCCGGCATATAAGGCAGTGGTCGTTATCGCACTTGTAATACTCAGCGCTCCTGTGGTAAGAGAAAAGATAACAGCAGCATTCAGAAAGCTTCGTTCTTCTGCGAACGCAGAGAGCCAAAGCTGATAATACCGGCGAGGAATGGAGGAATAATTTATGCCGCAGAAATTAACAACAGCCGGCAGTTCACGCCGGAGTCTGCTCGGAGGAATTTCCGATACAAACCTGCTCATGTCGATAACTATGATAGTATTCGTGCTGATGTATGGCTTTGCTGTATTCGGACTTGGCGAAGGCTTCCTCAAAGCTCAGACATTTTTCAATATGCTCAACGCAAATGCCGCACTTATAATACTCGCCTGCGGAATGACCCTCGTAATGATAACAGGCGGTATCGACATCTCTCTCGGCGGAATGGCAGCTCTTATAAGCATGAGCTCAGCCGTTTACCTTGATATGCACAGCGGCAGCGTCGTCGGAGCGATAATGATATCGCTCGGCATCGGTCTCGCATTCGGACTGATACAGGGCTTCCTTGTAGCCTATCTCGATATACAGCCGTTCATAGTTACCCTCGCGGGAATGTTCTTCGCACGAGGAATGACTACCATAGTCAACACTGACCCCTTCAACGTTCAGAACGAGGCATTCGTAAAGCTCAAAGAGACAAGAATAATCATACCGGGTCTCGGCTCTGTGAACAGAAGAGGTCAGTATATCGACGCATACATAGAAATAGGCGTTGTGATAGCACTTGTCATCGTTGCCGCACTTTTCATCTTCCTTAAATGGACAAAGACCGGAAGAAGCTTCTACGCCGTAGGCGGCAACAAGCAGAGCGCACTCATGCTCGGCATCAACGTCAAGAGGACTACTTTCCTTGCATACCTCATGTGCGGCATCTTAGGCGGAATTGGCGGATTTGTATACTTCATGCACGTAGGCTCCGGCTCGGCATCTCACGCCTCGGGCGCAGAGATGAACGCGATAGCTTCGTCTATCATCGGCGGAACCATGCTTACGGGCGGCGTCGGAAATATTATAGGAACACTTTTCGGCGTTCTCTCACTCGCTCTCATTCAGAATATCGTATCCTCAGTCGGACTCGATCAGGCTTGGTGGACCGGTATCACAAACGCTTCGATGCTTTGTATCTTCCTCGTAGTTCAGAGCATCATCATCGCCCGCCGCAAAAAGGCTAACCTCTCGGCAGCAAAGCCCGCGGACGCAAAAGGAGTTAAGACATGAGCAGCGCAGATGTTATCAGAAGTGGAAAGGCAATTATCGGCATCGAATTCGGTTCTACCCGTATCAAGGCAGTCCTCATCGACAACGACCACAAGCCGCTCGCGTCAGGCGTTTTCGACTGGCAGAACGAGCTTGCCGACGGCGTCTGGACCTATCCTCTCGAAAAGGTGAAAACAGGACTTCAGACCTGCTTTGCCGACCTCATGAAAAACGTTGAGACTGAATACGGGGTAAAGCTCGAAACAGCCTCGGCTATGGGAATATCCGCGATGATGCACGGATATCTCGCATTTGACAAAAACGATGAACAGCTCGTTCCGTTCAGAACGTGGCGCAATACCATTACTGAGGAAGCCGCTGACAAGCTCACGGAGGCTTTCAGCTTCAATATCCCTCAGCGCTGGAGCATCGCCCACCTCTATCAGGCAATGCTCAGCAAGGAGGAGCACGTCGGCAGTCTCGCATTCATGACAACTCTTGCGGGATATGTACACTATCTCCTCACGGGTGAAAAGGTCATCGGAGCCGGAGACGCTTCCGGTATCTTCCCGATAGACCGCAATACCTGCGATTACGACGCGGCTATGATATCCAAGTTCGACGAGCTCGCAGCGGGAACAGCTCTCCCCTGCAAGCTTGCGGAGCTGCTCCCGAGAATCGTTCCGGCAGGCGAATGTGCAGGCAGACTTACCGACGCGGGAGCAAAGCTCCTCGACCCGACAGGCACATTCAGAGCAGGAGTCCCCTTCTGTCCGCCCGAGGGCGACGCTCAGACAGGTATGGCTGCAACGAACAGCATTACTCCGCGGACAGGAAACGTATCCGCGGGAACTTCCATATTCTCGATGATAGTCCTCGAGGACAAGCTTTCGGCTGTATACCGCGAGATAGACATGGTAACAACTCCTACCGGCTATCCCGTGGCAATGGTACACTGCAACAGCTGCACCTCCGACCTCGACGCGTGGTTCGGATTGTTCGGCGGACTTCTCAAAGAAGCCGGAGCCGAAATGCCCAAGGGCAGACTCTACGATATGCTGTACGCGCTCGCCGCAGAGGGCGAGCCCGACTGCGACGGCATCATCTCATACAACTACTACGCCGGCGAACCCGTTACCGGCGTGAAAGACGGCAGACCTCTGCTGATGCGCCGTCCCGATTCCGCATTCAATATCAGGAATCTTGCACGCAGCCTTGTTTATTCCTGCGTTGCATCTCTGAAAGCGGGCATGGATATCCTCACTGAAAACGAACACGTTGCGCTCGACCGTATATATGCGCACGGAGGATTCTTCAAAACACCGTTCCCGAGCCAGAATTATCTCTCGGCTGCGCTCGGAGCTGATGTTACTCTCATGAAGACCGCCGGTGAGGGCGGAGCATGGGGAATAGCGCTTCTTGCGGCGTATATGGCTCAGAAGCGAGCTGACGAAACGCTCGAAAGCTACCTGAGCACCAGAGTATTCGCGGATATGCAGGGAACTACGGTTTCCCCTGACAAGACTGATACCGACGGATTGAACTCCTATATGAAAAATTACATCTCGGGACTTTCAGCTGTAAGAGCGGCTGTTTCCGAATGCACGAAAGGATGATTAAGAATGAAATTCT
>DEDQ01000043.1:14030-16168 GCA_002350065.1 Ruminococcus flavefaciens | reverse complement strand
TTACCCTTGAGCATATCAGAGAGCGACTTGAGAGCACGGTTGCTCGGACCTGTAACGGCTCTGCCGTGTCTGCCGTTGTCTATGAGAGCGTCAACAGCTTCCTGAAGCATACGCTTTTCGTTTCTTACGATGATGTCAGGAGCGTCGAGCTCGAGCATTCTTTTAAGGCGGTTATTTCTGTTGATAACACGTCTGTAGAGGTCGTTGAGGTCGGAAGTCGCATAGCGTCCGCCGTCGAGCATTATCATAGGACGGAGGTCGGGCGGGATGACCGGAACAACGTCGAGTATCATCCACTCGGGCTTATTGCCGGAAAGGCGGAAAGCCTCGATTATCTGGAGTCTCTTTAAGAGCTTGACCTTCTTCTGACCTGCGGGAAGTCCCACGAGCTCAGCCTTGAGGTCGTCTGCAACGAGCTCGATATTGTTCTTCCACTCAACGTCAGTGAGCTCGGCGAATTTCTTACACTCGTCGCACTCGCACTCGAGCGGGTTGTTGAAGCATTCTACCTTCTTGCCGCCGAGGGATATCTTGCCCATGTCGATGAGGCGGTTCTTGAGCGAGTCATATCTTGCGGGGTCGTACTCGTTGAGGAGCTTCTTGATAGCCTCAGCGCCCATCTCAGCCTTGAAATCGTCGCCGTACTTTTCGAGGTATGAGAGGTACTCCTTCTCTGAGAGGAGCTGCTTCTTAACGAGCTCGGTATTGCCGGGGTCTGTTACGATATACTTTGTGAAGTAGAGCACTTCCTCGAGGCGCTTCTGAGACACCTCGAGCACCTGTCCGATACGTGAGGGAGTTCCCTTGAAGTACCAGATGTGCGATACGGGAGCTGCGAGCTCGATGTGACCCATTCTCTCGCGGCGCACTCTTGCTCTTGTTACCTCAACGCCGCAGCGGTCGCAGACCTTGCCCTTGAAGCGTATCTTCTTGAACTTACCGCAGTGGCACTCCCAGTCCTTGGTAGGTCCGAATATCCTTTCGCAGAAAAGACCGTCTCTCTCAGGCTTCTGGGTTCTGTAATTTATAGTCTCAGGTCTTTCAACAACGCCGTAGGACCAGCTTCTTATCTGTTCCGGAGACGCAAGACCTATTTTTATCGATTCAAAAGTTGTAAATTCCAAACTGCTACCTCCTGCAATTTATTGCGAATTTTATGGATATCTTAGTCCTCGTCGGAGCCGTCGCCGAGGTCAAAGCTGTCGAAAACGCCGTCCTCGTCGTCGTCATCGCCGAATCCGAGGTCGTCCTCATCATCGTCGTCGAATGAGAATTCGTCGTCCTTTTCAACGCTGTCGAAGTCGTCGTCCTCGCCTTCAAAGCCGAAGCCGGCGTCTCCCATCTCGTCGTCGGAGTAGCTTGTGCTGTCAGCAGTATCCTCATCGGAGAATGAATCTCTTGCAGGTATCGGGTCGTCGTCGAAGTTCTGCTTGAGGTCTATCTCCTCCTGATTGATGTCAAGCACCTTGACATCGAGGCAGAGAGACTGCATTTCCTTGATAAGGACCTTGAACGACTCAGGTATGCCCGGAGTAGGAACGTTCTGACCCTTAACGATAGCCTCGTAGGTGTTTACACGTCCGATAGTATCGTCCGACTTGACGGTGAGTATCTCCTGAAGTGTATAAGCTGCACCGTAAGCCTCGAGAGCCCAGACTTCCATCTCACCGAAACGCTGTCCGCCGAACTGNNGCCTTACCGCCGAGCGGCTGCTGAGTTACGAGAGCGTAAGGACCGACTGAACGTGCGTGTATCTTATCGTCTACGAGGTGGTGGAGCTTGAGGTAGTACATATAGCCCACCGTTACGCGGTTGTCGAACTTCTCACCGGTACGTCCGTCGTAGAGAGTGAATTTACAGTCATCGGTAAATTCGAGAGCCTTGGGGTTGATGACCTTATCCATAGCGTTGAGCTCGAACATATCGTCCTTGTGCTCCTTTGCGTACTCGTTAGCCATCTTGAAGCACTCGCGGATATCGTCCTCGTGGGCGCCGTCGAATACAGGAGTCATGATGTGCCAGCCGAGAGCCTTACAAGCCATGCCGAGGTGTACCTCAAGTACCTGTCCGATGTTCATTCGTGAAGGAACGCCGAGGGGGTTGAGAACGATGTCGAGCGGTGTACCGTCGGGGAGGAA
>DEDQ01000043.1:13734-13974 GCA_002350065.1 Ruminococcus flavefaciens | reverse complement strand
GCCAGCCATCTTATCGCCGACTGTTATCTTACGCTTCTGAGCGATGTAGCAGATAACGCGCATATTTACGCCGGCGCTGAGCTCGTCGCAGTTCTCGCGGGTGAATACCTTAACGTCAACGATAACGCCGGCTTCACCGTGAGGTACCTTGAGTGAGTTGTCGCGGACTTCTCTTGCCTTCTCACCGAAGATAGCGCGGAGGAGTCTCTCCTCGGCTGTGAGCTCTGTCTCGCCCTTGGG
>DEDQ01000043.1:12200-13624 GCA_002350065.1 Ruminococcus flavefaciens | reverse complement strand
CCGACATTGGGGATATCGCGTGTGATCTCCTCGGGTCCGAGCTTGGTATCGCGGCACTCTATCTCGTACTCTTCTATGTGAACTGATGTGAAAACGTCTTCTCTTACAAGGCGCTCGTTAAGGAGAACGGCGTCCTCGTAGTTGTAGCCTTCCCATGTCATGAAGCCGATGAGGGCGTTCTTACCGAGTGAGATCTCACCGTCGGCAGTAGCAGGACCGTCCGCAAGGACCTGTCCCTTCTTGACCTCTTCGCCTGCTGAGACGATAGGACGCTGGTTAACGCAGGTGCCCTGGTTCGAGCGCTTGAACTTGATAAGCTCGTACTTGTGCTCGATACCCTCGGAGTCTATCATGTGTATCTTGTCTGCGTCAACATATGTTACCTTGCCGTCGTAGTCGGAAACGACGCAAACGCCCGAGTCAACGGCTGCCTTGTACTCCATACCTGTTCCGACGAACGGACGCTCTGTCTTGAGGAGCGGAACTGCCTGACGCTGCATATTAGAGCCCATGAGAGCACGGTTAGCGTCATCGTTCTCGAGGAAGGGTATCATTGATGTAGCGACGGAAACGACCATCTTAGGAGATACGTCCATGTAGTCTATCTTCTCGCGCTCTATTTCGAGTATCTGGCTGCGGTAGCGGGCATTAACTCTCGGACGTGCGAGCTTGCTGTCCTCGGTGAGGGGCTCGTTCGCCTGAGCGACAACGAAGTTGTCCTCGGTGTCGGCAGTCATGTAAACGACTTCGTTAGTAACTACGCCTGTAGCCTTATCCACCTTGCGGTAGGGAGCCTCGATGAAGCCGTACTCGTTTATTCTTGCGAAGGTAGCCAGATAGGAGATAAGTCCGATGTTAGGACCTTCAGGGGTCTCGATAGGACACATTCTTCCGTAGTGGCTGTAGTGAACGTCACGGACCTCGAATCCGGCACGGTCTCTTGAAAGACCTCCGGGACCGAGAGCTGAGAGACGTCTCTTATGTGTAAGCTCGGCGAGGGGGTTGTTCTGGTCCATGAACTGCGACAGAGGCGATGAACAGAAGAACTCCTTCATAGCTGAGGAAATAGGTCTGATGTTGATGAGGGTCTGAGGAGTGAGGGTATTCACGTCCTGAGTCTGGATATTCATTCTCTCGCGGATACCGCGCTCCATACGTGCATAGCCGATGCGGAACTGGTTCTGGAGGAGCTCGCCTACAGAGCGGATACGTCTGTTGCCGAGGTGGTCGATATCATCGACTGTTCCCACGCCCTCGCAGAGGTTGATGAAGTAGCTGATAGTAGCGAAGATATCGTCGAGGATAATGTGCTTGGGAACGAGCTCGTCAGCGCGCTTCTTGATGTTTTCCTCGAGCTCCTCAGCGTCAGCGGAGTTCTCGAGAATCTCGCGGAGCACCTTGAACGAGACCTTCTCGTTGATGCC
>DEDQ01000043.1:3936-12137 GCA_002350065.1 Ruminococcus flavefaciens | reverse complement strand
TTCTTCTCAACGAAGCGTATCTGAGTTTCGCCGCGGTCGTTGGTGAAGTACTCCTTAGCCTCAACAGTTACGAAAGCGTGGTATACGCCTGCCTGCTCTATCTCGCAAGCCTTGTCGTAGCTTACGGTCTCGCCTGCTTCAGCCATTATCTCGCCTGTCATGGGGTTGATAACGGGCTCGGAGAGGGTATGACCTGCAAGACGTGAAGCGATGCCGAGCTTCTTGTTGTACTTGTATCTTCCGAAGCGGCAGAGGTCGTATCTCTTTGCGTCGAAGAAGAGGTTGTTGAGGTGTGTAACTGCGCTCTCTACCGTAGGAGGCTCGCCGGGACGGAGCTTTTTGTATACGTCGATAAGAGCGTCAGAGTTGTTCTTTGTCTGGTCCTTCTGGAGGATAGTCTGCTTGAGGCGGTCGTCCTCGCCGAAGAGCTCGTATATCTCCTCATCGGAGCCTACACCGAGAGCACGGATAAATGTGGTTATCGGGATCTTTCTGTTCTTGTCGATACGGACGTAAACGATATCGTTTGAGTCCATTTCGTACTCGAGCCAAGCACCGCGGTTAGGGATAACAGTGGTGTTGAAGAGGTCCTTACCTGTCTTATCCTTCTCGAAGGCGTAGTAAACGCCGGGAGAACGAACGAGCTGAGATACGATAACACGCTCAGCGCCGTTGATAACGAAGGTTCCGCTGTCTGTCATGAGCGGGAAATCGCCCATGTAGATCTCGCTCTCGCTGACTGCGCCTGTCTCTTTATTGCAGAGAGTGGCAGTAGCGCGCATAGCTACCTGATACGTAGCGCCTCTCGATTTGCACTCGGCAAGAGTGTATTTCGGAGTATCATCGAAGCGGTAGTCCTTGAAATTGAGGACGAGGTTGCCGTTGTAGTCTGTGATAGCGGTCATATCGCGGAAGACCTCTCTCAGACCCTCTTCCCTGAACCACTTATACGAGTTTTTCTGCACCTCGATAAGGTTCGGCATTTCAAGAGGCTCGGTAATCTTACCGAAGCTCATTCTGACATTTTTTCCCAGCTGCTTAGGTGTAACATTCACCATAGGCGGAACCTCCTTATTATTTCATTGCCTGTCCTGAAGCGGACTGACAGATTTATTAGCGTATGCGTATCCTTTTTCGGAAAAAATTTTGCAAAAGCTATTGACAAGAGCCTTGCAGATATGCTATAATATGTTGCGGAATAGCGATACTTTTCCATACTGATACATTATACGATTATACCACTTTCCGGCAAGGCTGTCAAGTCATTCCGGTAAATATCAGCATTGTTGCCGGATTTTCACATGAAAGTCCGGCTTTTTTGTATCACTTTGTCTGATGCTGTCTTACGAGGGGGCGCGGGCGGCGGAGCCGCCTCTCCCCTCTCTCTTCTACTTCAACTTCTACTTCAACTTCTACTTCTACTTCTACTTTAACGGCTTTTTTCGGTTTTCAAAAAAACCGTTTGGTTTCCGGAGTATCTGACAGCATGGATCTTTCCCTGTATGACGGCTTCTTCGAGCGCTTTTCCAAAAAAGCGTTTGCTTTTTCAAAGCAAAAACAGCTCCCGGAACGCCGGCATTGAAAATTTCCGGGCTCTTAGTTTTTTACGTCAAAAGTGACTCAGGCTGTGAAAAACGAGTCCGAAAACGAAACGGTCAGCGAAAACGGCAATCGGTTTTTCCGGTTTCCATAAAAACCAAACGGTTTTGCTGTTCACGCTCTTAGTCTTGCTATTTCCGCTCCGATGTGGTATACTATATTTATTCGGGTAAATAAAATTTTCAGCGGTTTCGATGCAGCCTGACGTACGCAAACGTCAATAAGCTCCCGACCGCCTGTTTTTCCATTCATTCTGAACGAAACGAGGTGATACAGGTTGAAAAAAGACTTCGTCCTCAAAGAAATGCCCGACCACAGCCACTACGCTGCCTGCGCTGCGAGAAAAGCCGATATACAGGAGTTTTCACGCAACGTTTTCGTCTATACACTGGGTACCTCGCTCATCTTCCTGTTTCTGACCTTCATCGGCGTTGATATCGCGGTCATCTCGTGGATACCCTCGTATTTCGGCGACTCCACCGAGATAGGTCACCTTTTCGCCCAGACCTTCGAGCTCGCACTCTTCACGGGTATCTCCTTCATCGCCTACGGAAGCCGGAAATACCTGCATATCATCATTTTTTTCGTCTACGTCGTCTACATCGTCGGAGCCATATTTGACGGCTCGGCGATAGATATCATAACCTTCATCGTCGGCGTTATCGGAGTTGTCCTCATGCGCGACTGCTTCACATACGTCAACGACTACCGACTGCTCATGTCCGCCGAGGGCTGGCCGCACTTCGACGTCCACCTCACCGAATACGACGAGCACCCCTCATACACCTCGCGCTACGCCGCCGAGCTTTTAAAAGCTCCCGCGGACAAGGTCGAGATACTGGCTCACCTGATGTCGCGTCCCGAGGATACGAAGTCCGCTTCGCCGAGACCTGCTCCGATGCGGGCGAAGCCTGCGGCTCCTGCAACGGACGAAATGCCCGAAATGGAGGAAATGCCCTCAATAATGACGATAAGCTCCGAAGCGCCCGAGGCTCCCGATGTGGAGTTTTTCGAGCCGGATTCCGGACTTCCCGAAGATACATACGAAAACTGACGAAAGGAGGGCTCTGCCTTGTTTGCAAAGGTCGCAAGCCTCGGACTTTTCGGGCTCAACGCATTCCCCGTTGACGCCGAGATAGATATCAGCCGCGGTCAGCCGCATTTCGACATTGTCGGTCTCCCCGACACCACCGTCAGGGAGAGCCGCGACAGGATACGTGCCGCGCTCCGCGCCTGTGGGATAAGCTTTCCCGTGGCGTCCGTTATGGTGAACCTCGCTCCCGCCGACACGAAAAAGAGCGGCTCCGTCCACGATATGGCGATATTCATGGCTATTCTCAAAGCCATGCGCATGGTAGATGAGGTGCCCGACAGCTTCGCTTTCATCGGCGAGCTCTCACTAAACGGCGATGTCCGCCGCATCAACGGAGTTCTGCCAATGGTCATGCTCGCCCGTGAAAAGGGCATGAAGGCGGTCTTTGTGCCGGAGGAAAATTCCCGCGAGGCTTCGGTCATCTCCGGCATCGACATCTACGCCGTAAGTAACGCCGAACAGCTCATTCTCCACTTCCGCGGCGAGGAGCTCCTCACGCCCTGCGAGCACTACGTCCCGCCCGAGACCGCTTACACCGAGACCCTCGACTTTGCCGACGTAAGAGGTCAGCAGTCCGCGAAAAAGGCTCTCGAAATTGCCGCCGCAGGAGGTCACAATGCCCTGCTGATAGGCTCTCCCGGCAGCGGAAAGAGTATGCTCTCGAAGCGAATGCCGTCGATACTGCCTCCGCTGACATTCGAGGAGGCGCTCGAAACAACGAAGATACACTCAATATCCGGGCTCCTGACGCCGGATACGCCCATAATCACAAAGCGCCCCTTCCGGTCGCCGCACCACACCATTTCCTCTGCCGGACTTGCCGGCGGCGGAACAGTCCCACACCCCGGCGAGGTCTCGCTCGCGCACAACGGACTGCTCTTCCTCGACGAGCTCGCTGAATTCGACCGCAAAACGCTCGAGATACTCCGTCAGCCCCTCGAGGACAGAAAGGTCACTATCGCCCGCGCCTCGGGAACAGTGACTTATCCGTGTACTATCATGCTCATCGGAGCGATGAATCCCTGTCCGTGCGGATATTTCGGACACCCGCGCAGAAAGTGCATATGCCCGCCGAAAAAGGTCTCGTCGTACCTCTCGAAGATATCGGGCCCCCTCCTTGACCGGTTCGACCTCCATATCGAGGTAGCTCCCGTCGAATTCGAGGACCTCGCTTCAAAGGCGCATGAGGAGTCCTCGGCGGAGATACGCAGGCGCGTCATCGCTGCGAGAAAGATACAGGAGGAACGCTTCCGCGGCACATCTATCACCTGCAACGCCCTGATAACTCCGGACAAATTGCAGGAGCTCTGCCCTATGGACGACGGCGCGGAGGCGATGATGAAGAGCGTGTTCGATGCTCTCGGGCTCAGCGCGAGAGCCTACGACAGGATTCTCAAGGTCGCAAGGACTATCGCCGACATCAACGGCTGCGAGGTCATAAGCCGCCGTCACGTCGCAGAAGCGGCGCAGTACCGCAGTCTCGACCGCAAATACTGGAACGAATGATACAGAATGGAGAATGGAGAATTGAGAATGTAGAATTAAGGTATCGGCTGCGCCGATGATTTTAAGATGCGTCCGCATTAGCGGACACTTTAATTCTCAATTCTCAATTCTCAATTCTCAATTTACAATTTTGTAAGATATAGAAAGAAAAGGAACAATAAAAATGGGAACAGTCTTTAAAAAATTGCCCGCCAACAAGCATAATATCGACCTCGGACTCCTGTTCGCAGTCTCGCTTTGCGCGGGGATAAGCTCGCTTCTGATATACTCAATAGTCAAAAGCGGCATAAGCGATATCGAGGGCGTCGGCGACAGCTACTGGCAGACTCAGATAATATCCGCCGGACTCGGTATCGTCACCGCATTGTTCATCTCCTTCATCGACTACCGCAAGCTCGTGAAGATATGGTGGATATTCGTCCCGATAACGCTGGTGCTCGTGGCACTGACGTTCACCTCGCTCGGATATCAGCGTGAAGGCGCCGACGACCAGGGCTGGATACGTATCTTCGGCGTTAGTATGCAGCCGTCAGAGGTCATGAAGATTGCCTTCATTCTCACATTCAGCTACCACCTCTCTCGCGACGAGGAGGACATGAACAAGCCGCTCCATATGCTCCTGCTGCTGATACACGGCATGATACCCATCGGCATCGTTGCCCTGCAGGGCGACTACGGTACGGCTATCGTATTCGCCGCTATCCTCGGATTCATGCTCATATCCTCAAAAATTTCATGGAAGTATCTTCTCGCCGCTCCGTTTGCAGTCGCGGGAGTTGTCGCCGTGATGTGGTTCAACTTCCTCAGCTCATTCCACAAGCAGCGTATACTCATACTCTTCCACCCCGGCACCGACCCCGAAAATATCGAATACCAGCAGGACCTCGGTCTCGCTGCGATAAAATCCGGCGGTGTTTTCGGCAAGGGGCTCTTCGCCGGACGCAAGGAATATATATACGTCCCCGAGCTCCACAACGACTTCATCTTCGCTCACGTCGGACAGGTATTCGGCTTTGTGGGCTCTGTCGGAATCATCATCGTGCTCGCGTATATCGTGCTGAAAATCTTCGCCGACAGCCGCATAACCCGTGACCGCCTCGGCAGATTCATCTGCATGGGCGCGTTCGGACTCTTCTTCACGCACTGCCTCATGAACATCGGCATGGTGCTGAAGGTAGCTCCCGTTATCGGAATCCCGCTCCCATTCCTCAGCGGCGGCGGAACCGCTATGCTGAGTATGTACGCCGTCATCGGACTGGTAATAAGCACCTACAGCCACCGCGCTGTCACCTACAACGTATTCTACGACGAGGAGGATGACTAATGCCATGAAAAAAGCTTTTATCATCGCCGGAGCCCTGCTCTCCGGAGGCGGAGCCCTCGCTCTTGCCGCGTGGTTCGCTTACTTCTTTTACCTTAGCCGGCAGGAGGCTGCCGCCGCAGGCATCATAGGCGGAGCCGACAAGCCGACTGCGCTCTTCCTCGCCAGCGAGCTCGATTTCCCGGTAATGCTCGCTATTTCGCCGTTTCTGGTGTTCATTCTTGCCGGAGCAGTAATGCTCGCAGCCGCTCTGGTGCTCCATATCAAAGAAAAAAAGCCTGAGGATTGATTCCTCAGGCTTTATTTATTCATCATTCTTCGTATCTGTTATCTCTTTCCAGTTACTGATGTCTCGGGCGTCGCCGTCAATGACAAACTGCAGAGCCTTATGATGACTGTTGATATACATACTGCGTGTGCGGTGCTCTTTTTTCTTTATGATATCATTATACGATTCGCCGTAGGAGCCGTGGTCAATGCCGGCATACTCAAGGATACTTGCTGTAAAATCAAGATTTGAAAGCTCGGCATCGCTGTTGGTCTTCAGACTGCCTTTTTCGCCTGCTTCCTTGATAAGAAGCGAAGCTATGTTGACTTTTTCAAGGTGTACGCTCTTAGTCACCTTTCCTTTGTCTCCATGGTCAGCAACGATGATGATAGTCGTATTATCGTAAACCTCCGCCTGCTTCATCTTCTCGATATAGTTGAAGATTATCTGAAGATCGCCGCGGGCAGTGTAAACAGCATCAGCTTTGCCGCTGTTCTTACTGTAAAGCTTGCCAAGCTTAGCCGAAACGTCATGTGCTCCGTTAAGATGTATAAAAGTGAATACCGGTTTTTCGCTGTTGCCCTTGATATCGTGGCTGCTTAAAAAGCTGTTGAATTTCATGTCACTGTCAGGGCTTACGTCCGGAGCCATTCTCTCGGGGATATCGTCTTCCCTAAGGTAGAAGAATCGGCTCTGGAAATTATTCTCTATGTTTTCAAATGCCAGTGATTTCAGCGTATACGGAAGCACTTTCGCCAATGAAACTTTCGTCATTGCAGGCACTATGCCGTCAAACGAAAGCGAATCCTCCACCTTGAAATAATTGATGCCTATACCGCATTCTGAGTTCATACGTATATTATCACAGTTTTCCTGAAGCTTTTCATACGAATAAAAATCTCCGTAGCTGTCTAGATAGAGATTAACGTTGTATCCGCTGCGTTTCATTTCCTTCATGGGATTGTCATTAAGCCAGCACGTATCCATGTATACGTCCGTTTCAGTGCCGTCATACTGACAGCCCGTAAGCATTTGCAGCACAGAGGGGAAAGTTCCCGTATAGCATGGAGTATTATTGCGGTAATATGTGAATCCATCAAGTTCATCGCTGACCTCCGGATATCTTTCTATCAGGTTGTCCATCCATGCTCCGTCAAGGTTATCCGCAAGAAAGACAACAACGTTCCTTTCCTTGCTGAGTTCCATCGCATCATCATACGAAAAATAGCTTGTATACTGCTTGTCATCAATGTTTTTCACGCCGTTTTTTACTGCGGAAGAGATGTTTCCAACCGCCTGTACCGCTATCAAAGCGCACGAAAAGAAGCCTACAAGTCTGATATCCGCCTTTTCCTTCAGCTTGGCGAGCTTCTTGTCACGCAGCGCATACAGTATAAGCGGCAGAACGATGATAAGATAGAATATCACAAAATTGATGCTGTTCAGAGTCGGCTTATCACTGAAATCGTTTGATGCTCCGTTAAGCTCTTCAACTCTGCCGTTCATGAACATCATCTGCGAATAAAAAGCAGCTTCGATGCCGGTAAAAACGCACATCATGACATTGAAAAGCTTTTTGCTTATCCTGAGAGACAGCATCAAAACAAGCATCAGCACTGCCATTGCCGCAAACGACGTCAGAAGCATCGGCAAAGCAACCGTCGAAAAGCTTATAGGGAAATCACGCTGACACGACAGATAAACGTCTGTCGGTGAAAAGAAAAACACAGTTAATGCCATTACAGCACTCAATAAGAGTGCTGTAACAACATTTCTTTTACAGAATCGTTCCTTCATAAAACACCTCAGGACTGGAAATGCGCTTATTCCTGCTCGCCGAAGGTGCGAACAGCCTTCATCATGATAGCGCACTCGAGACGCTTCTTTTCGAGCTGACATGAGAGCTTGTGAGCTGTTCTGATATCGCCCATATACTGGTAGTTATTGGCGTTGCAGCCTCCGCTGCAGTAGAACTTCGCCCAGCACTTGCGGCACTCGGGCTTGGAGTAAACGTGAGCCTTTGCGAAGTCAGCCTTCATCTCCTGATTAAAGGTACCCTCGTCGATGTTGCCCATTTTGTACTCGTCGATGCCTACGAACTGGTGACATGGGAAGATGTCGCCGTCGGGAGTTATAGCCACGTAGTCGTTGCCGCAGCCGCAGCCGCGGAGTCGCTTGATAGCGCACGGACCCTGGTCGAGGTCGAGCATGAAGTGGAAGAAGTTGAACTTCTTACCCTGCTTTTCGTTTTCGATGAGCTTCTTTGCGAGCACCTCATACTCCTTGAAAACAGCGGGGAGCTCCTTCTCTGTGAGCGCATACTCGTCGGATTCGCCGACAACGGGCTCGACTGATATCTGGTCGAAACCGGCTTCATACAGGGCGAAAACGTCGTTTGAGAAGTCGAGGTTCTT
>DEDQ01000043.1:361-3787 GCA_002350065.1 Ruminococcus flavefaciens | reverse complement strand
TCGTCAAGGAGGAGACCGTTAGTAGTGATAGTAAAGCGGAACTTCTTGCCGTATTCAGCCTCGCGCGAGCGTGCATACTTGACGGTCTGCTTTACTACGTTGAAGTTCATGAGCGGCTCGCCGCCGAAGAAATCGAGTTCGAGATTCGGGCGGTCGCCGGAGTTTTCAAGCAGGAAATCTATTGCGTGCTTGGCTGTCTCGAAGGACATGAGCTTTCTGCCCTTGCCGAAATCGCCTGTTGAAGCGAAGCAGTACTTGCATCTGAGCTGGCAGTCGTGAGCGATATTAAGGCACATCGCCTTTACCGGAGAAGCAACTGAATACTGAGCATACTTCTCGTAATCGTCGTCGGAGAAGAGTATCTTGTCGCCGTAGAGCTCGACTATCTCCTGATAGCATGACTCGATGTCCTCGGGAGAATACGAACGCGAGAGCTTTTCTACTACCTTTGCGGGACATTTAGCCTCAAAAGGCGGCTCAACGTTGTCGAGCAGGTCGTATGTGAGCTCGTCTACGATATGTACTCCGCCGCTGTTGACATCGAGAACGATATTGAAACCGTTCAGCTTATACTTATGTATCATGGTATATTCCTCGCATATTTTAATAATAATGTATCATTCAGAGCTTGCTCTCACAAGCGATGCAGCCGGATTTCCGGGCACAGCTCTGCCGTGAACAAGTTCATATATAAAAAATTCGAGGCAGCATAAAAATACTGCCTCCTGATACTTTTAGAAAAGCGTCAGCTTATCTCTCGCACTTCTGGTTAGCAACTGTGCATGAAGTCTTGCAAGCAGACTGGCATGAAGCCTGACACTTACCGCAGCCGCCCTTCTGAGCTGACTCCTTGAGATTAGCCTTGTTGATAGTCTGGATATGTTTCATGTTTTTACCCTCCTGAATTGCAATGCATTCATTGCTATATATATTGATGATATTATAGCACAGATATCAGAATTTTTCAATAGTATTTTTTGATTCCCGAGCCATTACGGCACAACTTTGTTAAATTGTGACAAGAGAAGATATTTTTCGATATCAAAATGCCACAAATGCAATCAAGCCAATATACCCATATATAAATAATAAATTCATATTTACGTCAAATATTATCCGATATGTACAAAATATGTCTCAATATACAGGATTACTATGAATAACTTACAATAAAAATCAGCCTTCAAGCTCGATAAGCAGCTCGAAATCCTCCTCTATCCTCTGCTTGAGGGAATCTATCTCAGAGCATTTTTCTGCCATAAGCTCATAGTCAGAGTAGACCTCCTCGCGGGAAATTTCCTCTGTAAGAGCGTCGATTTCAGCCTGAAGCTGGTCGATTTCCTTTTCAAGGCGGCGCATCTCGTTCTTGCGGGCAGCATCGGCGCTGCGCTGCTGCTTGCTGCGGTAGGACTTTTCGTTCTTCTCCTTTGCAGCCTCGGCAGCCTTAGCGAATTTAGCCGCATCGGCGAGACGTTTTTCCTCTGCCTGCTCGGCTCTGAGGACGTCGAGGTACTTGTTGAAGCCGTAGTTATGCTCGCGGAAGCCGTCGGCAGTGAGCTCGATAAGGCGGTCGGCGATACGGCTGAGCAGGTAGCGGTCGTGCGACACGAATATTACAGTGCCCGTATATTCGGCGAGAGCCTCCTCTATAGCCTCCTTTGAGCTGAGGTCGAGGTGGTTAGTCGGCTCGTCGAGAATGAGGACGTTTCCGTGCTCCTGCATCATTATCGCAAAGCAGAGCTTTGCACGCTCACCTCCGCTGATAACGCCGGTCTCCTTGAAAACGTTCTCGCCGACGAATCGCACCTGAGCGAGCAGATTGCGCACTTCGAGGTCTGAAAGCGACGGATAGCGGCTGTGGAGCTCCTCCATAACGGTGAGCTCGCGGTTGAGGTTGGTGCTCTCCTGCTCGAAGTAGGAAATTTTAATGTTGCTGTTCCAGCGGACGAGCCCCTTATGCGGGAGCTTTTCCTGTATTATCTTCAGCAGCGTCGACTTGCCGATGCCGTTATCGCCGATGATACCGACTTTTTCGCCGCGCCGCACTTCAAAGCTGACGCCGTCGATGAGGGTCTTGCGGGCAGAGCCCTCCCCCACTGAGATATCAACGTCCTTGACCTTTAAAACGTCGATAGGCGGCTCCATAGCGTAGGTGAACTGAATCTTCGCGTGGCGGGTGTCGTGGAAGGGCTTCTCGATGCGTTCTATCTTTTCGAGCTGCTTGCGGCGGCTCTGAGCCATTTTCGTTGTCGAGGCGCGGACGAGGTTGCGGGCGACGTAGTCCTCCATTTTGGCTATCTGCTTCTGCTGCTGTTCGTATTCCTTCTCCTGACGGGCATCGTTTTCCTCGCGCTGACGGATAAACGCCGAATAATTGCCCTTGTAGCGGCGGAGCGTGCCGCGCTCTATCTCGCATATGGAGGTGCAGAGGCGGTCGAGGAAATAGCGGTCATGCGAGACGATGAGAACGGCTCCGCGGTAGCTGCGGAGGTAGTCCTCGAGCCACATGATAGTCTTGAAGTCGAGGTGGTTTGTCGGCTCGTCGAGAATGAGCAGATTCGGCTCCTCAAGGAGCAGCTTCGCAATGCAGAGACGGGTCTTTTCGCCGCCGCTGAATCCGGAAACGGTGCGGCTCAGCTCCGCCTCGGAAAAGCCCATGCCATTGAGTATCATGCGTATCTTGACGTCGGTGTTGTAGCCGTCGTTAGCCTCGACCCACGAGGAGAGCTGCTGATACTCGTCCGCGGAGGAGTTGTCGCCGAGCTGTATCTCGAGCTCGATGTCGCGGAGGCGCTCTATCGCCTTGTGAATGGGCTCAAAGACCTTCTGCATCTCGTCCATGACGGTGCTCTCGGAGTCGAGACCGCCCATCTGCTCGAGGTATCCGACAGTCGTTTTCGCGGCGAATGAGACAACTCCGTCCTTCTCGGTGAAGCGGTCGGGCTCGACCGAGCCTGTGAGTATTTTCAGCAGAGTAGATTTTCCGCAGCCGTTATTTCCCACAAGACCGATTTTGTCGGTCTCGTCGATAGTCAGGGAAACGTTGCTGAGAATCTGGTTGCCATTGTAGAATTTGTTTATATTTGTAAGGCTTGCAAGCATAATATCTTCCTTTATAGTAGTATCAATAGCATTATAACACATATTGAAGTATTCTGCAAGGGGCAAGGGCTTTTCCGAAACAATATGTAGGGGCGCATTCCGTGCGCCCGTGCCTTACAGAATGATTCGCGTTTTCATATTTTGCGGACTGCCAAAGGCAGCCCCTACACGGTGATTACGTTGCCGGAACATTCTGTAGGGGCGCCCTCCGGGCGTCCGTGCCTTACAGAACGATTCGCGTTTTTATATTTTGCGAACTGCCAAAGGCAGCTCCTACACGGCGTTTACGTTGCCGGAACATTCTGTAGGGGCGCATTCCGTGCG
>DEDQ01000043.1:0-192 GCA_002350065.1 Ruminococcus flavefaciens | reverse complement strand
GCCGGAACAATACGTAGGGGCGCCCTCCGGGCGTCCGTGCCTTACAGAACGATTCGCGTTTTTATATTTTGCGGACTGCCAAAGGCAGCCCCTACACGGCGTTTACGTTGCCGGAACATTCTGTAGGGGCGCCCTCTGGGCGTCCGTGCCTTACAGAGCGATTCGCGTTTTCTGAAGTGTTATACTGAAAGA
>DEDQ01000010.1:3674-4064 GCA_002350065.1 Ruminococcus flavefaciens | reverse complement strand
AGGTAGTCCACGGCAAGGCGACTATCCTCCAGAAGATGAACGGTCAGTACGAGGACAAATTCCCGCAGGCGAGGGCTCTTTATATGTACATGATAGCTCACCCGGGAAAGAAGCTCAACTTCATGGGCAGCGAATTCGGTCAGCTCCGCGAATGGGACGAAAAACGCGAGCAGGACTGGGATATGCTGAAATATCCCATGCACGATTCCTTCCGCGAGTACGTAAAGACGCTGAACGGGATATACCTCAGATATACGGCTCTGCACTACGATTACGACCCGACCAATTTCATGTGGGAGGACTGCTCCTCGAACGACCGCTGCGTATACGCTATACGCCGCAAAAGCGCCGAGGGAGATATCCTCGCGGTGCTGAATTTCTCGGACTGGT
>DEDQ01000010.1:2107-3580 GCA_002350065.1 Ruminococcus flavefaciens | reverse complement strand
AGCGGCACAACTCCCCACGGCAGCACCAAATTCGCAAAGAACGGCGCAAAGCTCGATATGGATATCCCTCCGTACAGCGGAAGGCTTTTCCTGCTGACGAAATAAACTGTAGGGGCGCACAGTGTGCGCCCGTGCGCTTTGCTCGATTATGTGGATTTGCGGGCACACGGAATGCGCCTACAAAGAATTCTCGCGGTCGCTGTTTGTGGATTTGCGGGCGCACGGAATGCGCCCCTACATATCGGTCACGGCGGTTTACGCATTGTTTACTGCGAAATAATGCTCAGGTACGCAATCTGCACAAATTTTTCATTGACAGGATATTAACAATTATCACGCCGGATATAAAAAAATCCGCATCAGCTATTGTAAATTCCCGAAAGCTATGATATAATTATTATGTGTGCAAAATCGCACGGTTTTTGTTTTGATTCTATTTCAAGGGAGTGTGCTCAATGGTAACCGTTGAAAATCATATCGGCAAAATTTCAATTTCTGAAACCTATCTGACCGAGCTTATCCGTCACGCTGTCTGCGACTGCTTCGGCGTTGCCGACGTATGCAACGTCAACACCTTCCGCTCAGCCGTGTCCTCGCTTACCGGCGGCAGGCTCTTCAAGCGCAAGGGCGTGCTCGTCCGTACTGACGACAACGGCAGCCTTATCATAGACCTGCATATAAAGGTGACCTACGGTACCAATATCTCAGCCGCCGTCAGAAGCATCACCCACAAGGTAACCTTCACTATCGAGGAATCCGTGGGTATCGACGTCGGAAGAGTTAATGTTTACGTTGACGATATGAATTACTGATTGGGAGGAGCTTTATTGTGATAAACGGTGCGTTATTAAGAGACGCTGTTATTTCCGCCGCCATTACCATAGGCAACAGAAAACGCGAGGTCGATGAGCTTAACGTTTACCCTGTTCCCGACGGCGATACAGGTACGAATATGTCCATGACTATCGGAAATTCCATTGCCGAGCTGAAAAAAATGCCCGACTCCGTGACCGTTTCCGAGGTCGCATCTGCCGCTGCTTCTGCGCTTTTAAGAGGTGCAAGAGGTAATTCCGGCGTTATTCTTTCGCTTATTTTCCGCGGCTTCTCAAAGGGACTTGCCGGTCTCGACGAGGCAGGCTGCGAGGACTTCGCAAGAGCTCTCGAGCTCGGCGTTAAAGCTGCATTCAAGGCTGTTATGAAGCCGGTAGAGGGTACTATCCTCACTGTCTCGAAGGCTGCTGCCGAAAAGGCTAAGGAGTCGGCTCTCTCAAACAGCAATGACGTCATTTTCTGGCACGATGTCTGTGCTGAGGCGGAGGCTGTTCTCGCAAAGACTACGGATATGCTCCCGCAGCTCAAAAAGGCAGGCGTTGTCGACGCCGGCGGTATGGGCTTTACTATCATAATCAAGGCGATGTACGAGGTCTTCAACGGCGGAGCTATCGCTGAACCCGCTGAAAAGCCCGGCGAGGA
>DEDQ01000010.1:0-1986 GCA_002350065.1 Ruminococcus flavefaciens | reverse complement strand
CCGTTCATGCTCAGGGCTTACCTCGAAACTATCGGCGACTGCGTTGTTGTTGTAGACGACGAGAAGATAATCAAGGTACACGTTCACACCGACAACCCCGGCAAGGCTCTCCAGAAAGCGCTTGAATTCGGCTATTTCATCAACGACCCCAAGCCCAAGATAGAGAATATGCGCATTCAGCACCAGAACAAGGTCAAAGAGGCTGAGCAGCTCGAAGCAGGCTTTGCTCCGGCTGTTCCCGAGAAGGAATTCGGCTTTGTAGCCGTTGCTGCCGGACACGGTCTTGAGGCGCTCTTCACTGACCTCGGCGTTGATTTCGTAGTAAGAGGCGGTCAGACCATGAACCCCTCCACGGACGATATCCTCCGCGCTATACTGGCAACTCCGGCAAAGACAGTATTTGTCCTGCCGAACAACAAGAACATCATCATGGCGGCTGAGCAGGCTGTAAAGCTCACGGACAAGAGCGTCTGCGTGCTCCAGACGAGAACTGTTCCGCAGGGAATATCGGCTATGATGGCATTCGATGACACTCTCGGACTCGCCGAGAACAGGATAAACATGACAAAGGCATTCGAGAAGGTCTCGACAGGTCTTATCACATTTGCCGCAAGAGACTCTGAATTCGAGGGTCACACCATAAAGGAGGGCGAGATACTCGCGCTCGACAACGGCAAGCTCTCGTTCACCGAGAAGGACATCAGCAAGGCAACTCTGAAGCTCACCAAGAAGCTCGCGAAGAACGGCGCAAGCTATGTTACCGTGATATACGGCTCCGACGTGACCGAGGAGAACGCCGAGCAGATGCAGCAGCTTCTCCAGTCGAAGCTCAGCGACAAGATAGAGGTCATGCTCGTCAACGGCGGACAGCCTGTTTACTACTATATAATCTCTGTTGAATAAAGCAAAAGCACTCCGCGAGGAGTGCTTTTTTATGCGCGGCAGGGGACGCCGTCCCCTGCGTTTGTTCCGGCAACCATACCCGTATATAACGTTGAGCGCAAGCGGAGTACCTCCGCAGGTAATTTCGCAATATACTATGTACAAAACGGAAGATACCGCCCGGTAACCTTACTTTATTTGTGCAAGCGAGCGCAAGCAGAGTAGGTCTTTTGTACAGAGTGAGCGAGGTTACGAGCGGCAACGTGGATTGGCGGCGGGGACACCCCGCTGTAGGGGCTGCCTTTGGCAGTCCGCAAATAAAAGTTTTCCGGCGACGTGATTGAAACGGCGCGGGCGCACGGAATGCGCCCCTACAAAAATTTTCCGGTAACCATACCCCGTATGNNGCGCTGCTCTTAGCGGAACAAATGACAAACCAAATCTAATAGGACAAAACAAACGGCACTCGATCGAGTGCCGTTTGCCTTATATGGATAATAAATTCAAATGACGAATGATTTAGCGGTTTTCAAATGAATCAGGATACAAATAAAAATCAGCGGCACTGTTATAGTGCCGCTGATCTCGTATATGTAGAATAGATCATGTTGTTGAAAGCTTTGAATACTCGGCGAGGATATCAGATGCGTCGATAGCGTTTATCTGACCGTCGCCGTTCATATCTGCGGCGGGACAGCTGATATCTGATTTCCGTGTTGTCGAGAGCTTGCTGTATATCGTCAGGACCTGTGATGCATCGGAAGCGTTTATCTTGCCGTCGCAGTTGATATCGCCTGACTGTACCGGAGCGTCAAAAACTCCGTCGCAGTTGTCGTCGATATAGAAACGGAAATCCTCATTTTCGTCGATGCATACAAGAACATCGTTATTTGTCTGGAGATAGGTTCCTATTGACTGGCGATCCATGCTAAGACCGGTACGTGCATACTCACCGTTTTCATCAAGCAGCCACTTTGAAGCCGTAAGGGAAATGTTTATAGTTCCGTCCGAGGTGAACAACACGCCGTTTTCTTTTATTTCAGCTGTGATATCGTCATTGATATATGAATTGAAGTCCCACGCATAATACGGGGAGAAGCCGTA
>DEDQ01000038.1:12927-18797 GCA_002350065.1 Ruminococcus flavefaciens | reverse complement strand
CATACACAATACGAAGTAAAAAAATCCTCCGGCTAAGCCGGAGGATTTTTGTGTGGGCTCTGGTTATTCTACGACGGTATAATTGTCCGCTGCATTCTCCTTTGTGGCGTGCTCGGTGACGCTGAGCACCTTCACTTTCAGCGGCTTTGTACCCATGTTTATCTCGATGATGTCCCCGACCTTGACGTCGTAGGAAGCTCGTGCGACCTTGCCGTTAACGACTATCTTCTCGGCGTCGCAGGCTTCGTTTGCGACGGTGCGGCGCTTGATGAGGCGAGTTACCTTGAGGTATTTGTCAAGTCTCATACTGTTCTCCTTTTGTATTTATAATAAATGTGTCCTCAATAACCGCCTAAAGGCGGTTATTGTCCCCGAACAAAGTTCGGGGAGCGCAAATTCTTTATAATATAGGGAATTTGCGCATCACATTTCTTTATGTCAAGCTCATTTTGCCCTTATGGGCAAAACAAAGTGCAAGAAAAATATTCGATATTATAAATTTTTCTTGCACTTTGACAACTAAAAATTGACTATATACGATTTATTATAGTCAATTTTTAGTTGTTGAGCAGACATTAATAAAAACAGGGGCTGGAAAAACCAGCCCCATTTGCATTACTTGTTGATAGAATCCTTGAGAGCCTTGCCAGCCTTGAAAGCGGGAGCCTTGCTGGGCGGGCAAACCATCTTCTCCTTAGTTCTGGGGTTGATGCAGGTCTTTTCGCCTCTCTCGCGAACCTCGAATGTACCGAAGCCTGTGATAGAAACCTTGTCGCCGTTTACGAGAGCTTCCTCGATTGCTGCGAGTGTAGCCTCGAGAGCAGCAGCAGCGTCCTTCTTAGTGCAGTTAGCTTTATCTGCGATAGAATTGATGAGTTCGGTCTTAGTCATTTTTAGAATCCTCCATAATCTTTTTCTTAGCTTTATCCCAGTAAATATCAAGCTCCTCGATAGGAAGCGACTTCATGTCGATGCCCTCAGCCTTTGTGAGCTCCTCGGTAACGGAAAAGCGCTTGATGAACTTTTCGGTTGAAGCTTTAAGCGCGAGCTCAGCATTAACGCCGAGATGACGTGCAGCATTAACGCACGAGAAGAGCAGATCGCCCATTTCTTCCTCTATATTCTGCGTATCTCCGGCAGCAACGGCTTTTTCAAGCTCTGCCTTTTCGCTGTCGATACATTTCATAGCATCCTCAGCGCAGCGAAAATCCATACCTGCGCGCATAGCTCTTTTGCCGACCTTCTGAGCGCGCATGAGCGACGGGAGAGACTTCGCAACGCTGTTGAGCGTATCGGTATAGGTCTCCTGACCCTTTTCGTCCATTTTTATAGCGTCCCAGTTTTTCAGCACCTCAGCCGTGGAATCGGCTTTAACTTCGCCGAAAACGTGCGGATGGCGAAGAATGAGCTTTTTGCAGATGCCGTCGCATATATCATCGAACGCGAACGAACCCTGTTCCTCTTCTATCCTGCAATGAAAAACCACCTGTAACAGAACATCGCCCAGTTCTTCCCTGAGCAGGTCCGTATCTTTGAGGTCGATAGCCTCGACAGCCTCGCAGGTCTCCTCGATAAAGTCGCTTCTGATAGATTCATGAGTCTGTTCGCGGTCCCAAGGGCAGCCGCCCTCGCCGCGCAGAAGTCTTACGATATCGAGCAGGTCGCTGATAGAATAGTTATCCTTCTGCTGATATTCGACCATAGGAAAAGCACTCCTCTAATAATACCCTAAAATCCGCTAAAAATCAACAATTTTTCTGAAATTTGTCTTTTTAGCAAAATCTAAGGCTGTTTTTTTATATGTTTTGTATAGAAATTTCGTTGTTTCGAGCCGTCAGAAAGGTCTGTCAACGAATCCTACCTTGTGGTAAGCCTTTGAAACTACGCGGCTTGATATCTTCATAGCCTTTTCAGCGCCCTTTGTATAGCACTCCTTGAGGTAAGCCTTATCGGAGATGAGACGGTCAAACTCGGTGCGGACGGGCTCGAGGCTGTCTGCGACAGCTTCGCCGACTGCGAGCTTGAAGTCGCCGTAGCCCTTGCCGGCGAATTCAGCCTCGATAGAGGCGTAGTCCTTGCCGGTAACGCATGAATAAATTGACATGAGGTTGTTGATACCGTCCTTGCCCTCGCGGAAAGCTACCTCAGCCTCGCTGTCGGTGACAGCGCGCTTGAACTTGCGGATAATCGTATCCTTGTCGTCGAGGATAAGAATGCAGGCATTGACGTTCTCATCGGACTTGGACATCTTCTTAGTCGGGTCCTGAAGAGACATTATCTTGGCTCCGACCTCGGTAATGTACGGCTCGGGGAGCTTGAAGTAGTCGCCGTAGCGCTGGTTGAAGCGCTGAGCGATATTTCTTGCGAGCTCGAGGTGCTGCTTCTGGTCTACACCGACGGGAACGAGGTCAGCGTTATACGCGAGGATATCCGCAGCCATGAGGGAGGGATATGTAAACAGACCTGCGTTTACGTCGTCGGGGTGCTTCTGGCTCTTGTCCTTGAACTGGGTCATGCGTGAGAGCTCGCCGAACTGCGTATTGCAGCAGAGCAGCCAGTTGAGGTCGTTGTGGGTGTGTGCGTGGCTCTGAATGAAGAGTATCGACCTCTCGGGGTCAAGACCGCAAGCCATGAGCAGTGCGTATGCCGCGAGAGTATTCTGGCGGAGCTTTGCAGGCTCCTGTTTAACTGTTATAGCGTGGAGGTCGGCAACGCAGTAGATGCAGTTGTACTGCTCCTGAAGCGGACCCCAGTTTCTTACAGCACCGATGTAGTTGCCGAGAGTGAATGTGCCTGTCGGCTGGATAGCACTGAAAATGAGTTTTTTATCGTCCATGTGGAAAGCTCCTTACTTGTTTGCAGCAGCCTTGCGAGCTTCCATATCGTCCTTGAGCTGGCAGTTTCTGAGCTCGTTGAGAACGCGCTGATAGAGAACGTAAACTGTGCGCTTTTCGGGCTCAGACTCGGGGATAACGCCTGTGGGGAACTCTACCTTGTAAACGCCGCCCTTTGTGAGCATGAAGAAGTAGTGAGTTCTTCCGCGGGGGAGGTCATACATCTTTACCTTTTCAGCCTTGGGAATGAGCTGACCTGAATTTGCAACGAGAGCGTTTGCAGCCTGAACGAGGCTTCTGTATCTCTGGGAAGCTCCGGAGTATTCGCCGCCGTTGTTGAAGTAGAGGTTAGCTGCACCGTTGATGAAGCATACCATAGTTGTGAGAACGTTGTTGGGCATGGGAATGTCGATAACAACGCCGTAAACGTCGTCCTTCTTGAAGTTTGCCTTGAAGAAGTTAGCGGGGAAATTGAGAGCCTGACCTCTTGTCATCAGGTATTTCTGTGTAACGGGGTATCTGTCTGTGGTTGCCATATTATTTTTTCCTTTCAAAATTTATCAGTCGAGCATTTCTCTTGTCATGCGGGCGAGTATCTCCATGCCCTTTCTTATCTGCTCGTTTGTGGGAGTCGAGTAATTGAGTCTGAACGAGTGGCTTACTTCGTCTGTCTTGATGCTGAACGAATTGCCGGGAACAACTGCTATCTTGTACTCCTGAACAGCCTTTGTGCAGAAAGCGTTCATGTCGCAGCTGTCGGGGAGAGTACACCAGATGAAGAGTCCGCCCTCGGGACGGGTATAGCTTATCTTCTTCGAGAATTCGTTCTCGATGTAGCTGCACATGAGGTCGCACTTTTCCTTGTAGATGCCGCGGAGCTTGTTGAAGTGTGCCTCGCGGTCGATAGTGGTCATGAAGCGCTGACAGAGCACCTGAGCCCATATATTTGAATGAACGTCGGAAACCTGCTTGCAGACAACTATTTTCTGGATAATGGGTGCGGGAGCAGATACAAAGCCTGTCCTGAAGCCGGGCGAGATGAGCTTGGAGAATGTGCTCGAATAGATGACTCTGCCCTCGGTGTCGAGGCTCTTTATCGTGGGGACGTTCTCGCCTGCGAAGCGGAGCTCGCCGTAGGGGTCGTCCTCGAGGATAATGAAGTCGTAGCGGCAGGCGAGCTCGTATACAGCCTTGCGCTTAGCGAGCGACATTGTACGTCCTGTGGGGTTCTGGAAGTTGGGGATAAGGTAGAGTATCTTCACATTGGGCTGAGTTTTCAGCGCCTCCTCGAGCTTTTCGAGGTCAATGCCGTCCTCTTCCATGTCTACGCCGACGAGGTTGACGTTATACGAGCGGAAAGCGTTCAGCGAGCCGATAAAGCTCGGTGATTCGCAGAGCAGGGTATCGCCCTCGTTGAGGAGCACCTTGCATGAGAGCTCGTTTGCCTGCTGACCGCCGGAGGTGATGATGAGGTCATCGAATTCCTTGTGGAAGCAGCCCTTCTGCGTCATCCAGTCCTTGAGGAAGTCGCGGAGGGGAGTATAGCCCTCGGTAACGCTGTACTGCATAGCGAGTATGGGGTCGTCTCTGAGGAGCTCGGCGGAAAGCTCGGCTATCCTCTCCTTGGGGAAAGCCTCGGGAGCGGGGTTTCCGGCGGCGAATGAGATTACCTCGGGGTCAGCAGTGAATTTGAGAATTTCTCTGATAGCGGACGCTTTCAGACCGCTGACCTTGTCGGAAAATTTATATTCCATTGATTTGACCAGCCTTTCTATTTTATACTTGACCTATGGTCAGGTTTAAATTGCAGTAAACCAACTAACATTATACCATATCCTTACAAAAAAATCAAGGATTTTTCGCGTTATGGGGGCTGTGGTAAAAAACTGCATAATAAACGGCGGACGGATTTGGTAAAAAAGCGGAATATAGCTCCGGAATATTGAAATTTTGCCTGTATATGGTATAATTAAAGTGCATTTTTTATCTTAGGAGGAATAGTGATGAAAACGGGAAAAATTTTAGCGGCGGCTCTTTCACTGACACTTGCCGGCGGAGCGGTTTGCTTTAATTCGCAGAATATGCCTTTTCTGACTGCAAACGCAGAGAGTTATACTACAGGTGATATAATAACCGGAATTTATCCAGGCTCTGCTGGCGCAATGAGTAACTTTTATATGGTTTTTCCAAGTTCAGATGAGATAGGCTGGGGAATGGCTGAAGCGTATGCAACTACTGGTATTGAGGAGAAGAAAAGGAATTATGAATTTACTTCAATACAAAAGCATGATGACGAAAAGAATATTGATTATATATATTGTGGACAAGGCTTATGTTTTTATAAACCGGAAGGAAAAACAGGACTTCCGCTTGGACTTATCGTAACTCATAAAGATTCGATATATGATTACTCGAACACATATCATTATTATACAGAATTATACTATGGCGGCAAAGCTGTAGTTTTTGACCCGGGGTTTGATTATAATACTCAAAGCATGAATGTAATGCCCCATGAAGATGGTATTACTTCGTCAGAATATACCCTGCCTGAGTGCGAATTTGACCAAAAATCTAAGAAATTTATCGGTTGGGACCATAACGGTGAGACATATCAGCCCAATGATAAAATTGACCTTTCAGAACAGGTAACAGTACTTACGGCACTTTGGAAAGACTGTGCAAGCCTCGGCGACCCTACCGGCGATACCAAGATAGATTCAAATGACGCTACTTTCGTGCTCGTTGAATATGCAAAAACTGCAACAGGCGAGGTTTCTGCGCTCTCAGAAGAGCAAAAGTATGCCGCAGATGCAAACAAAGATACCAAAATCGACTCAAAAGATGCTTCTGCTATCCTTTCGTACTACAGCTATTGCTCGACCGGCGGAAAAGACAGCCTTGAGGATTTCCTCTTCCCGAAAGAAAAATAAGTGAGAAAATGATATGAAAACAGGGAAATTTATAGCGGCATTGCTGTCGTTTGCGGTCATGTGCAGCTCTCCGGCGTATCTGCTCAGCAGGGGAAATGCAGTT
>DEDQ01000038.1:10267-12707 GCA_002350065.1 Ruminococcus flavefaciens | reverse complement strand
GGTATCGAAGAGCCGGTAAACATGGCACGTTTCCATATGTTTTACGATACGCGCTTGAAGGTCAAGCCGAATTCTGACGGAAAACCTGTAACGAACGGAACATTATTAAAAGACTTTACGACGGATTCTGTCCTGATAGAGGAGGGGCAGATAGAATACTATGCCTATTCGGAGACGGCTGCTTATGAAAAAGGAAGCATTTTCACAGTCGATTTCATAGTTCCCGAAGACGCGCAGCCCGGTGATGTGTACCCATTCGGCATCGTATTTGTGGAGGACGAAGTTGGTCCTGACCTGTTCATCAACAAGGCTCAGGACGCAGCAGGACGGCTCCAGATGACGTATGTATTCACCAAGGGAATGTACAGCGGATATATCAAAATAATCGGCGAGAAGCCTACTACGACAACTACCTCGACAACGGCTCCGGCTACGACTACAACGGCTCCGCCGAAGCCGGAGAATAAACTCGGCGACCCGAACTTCGACGGCAAAATAGATTCCAACGACGCGACGTTCTGTCTTGTGGAGTATGCCAAGCTCGCGACCGGCGGCAAATCAACTCTTACCGAGCAGGCGAAGTCCGCTGCTGACGTGAACAGGGACAAAGCTGTCGACTCGAAGGACTCGTCGGCGATACTGTCGTATTACAGCTATAAAGCTACCGGCGGCAAGGACGGCATTGAGGATTTCCTTACTCCGAAAGCAACATAGATAATATAAAAGTGCTAAACATTCTGCACCGCGTGACATATCGTCCGCGGTGCTTTCTTTTTCAGCGAGAGCAGGCTCAGCGCGAGCAGGTACACGGCTCCGCCGGCGGCGATTGCCGCGGCTGTCCTGACAATTCCGGAAGCCGTAAACCTGCCGCAGATGCTCGCCGCGAGGTAGGCTCCGCAGCCGCAGAGCGCTCCCGCGTAGAGAGCTCCCGCAAACGGAGCGGCGGCTATCCTCACTCCGGAAGCACGCACGTAAACGACCATTGCCGCCGCAAGTATCACGGCATAGCACAGCGACGTCGCGAGAGCTGCTCCGTCCGCGCCCGTGAACGGCACGAGTATGATATTCCCTGCGAGCTTTACCGCTGTTCCGGCAAGCATTATTTTCAGCGGAGCGGAAGTCCTGCCGACCGCCTGAAGCATACTGAAAAGCGGGAATGATATGCAAAGGCAGACCATTCCGGGCATGAGCAGTCTCAGCGGCATGACGCAGAGACGCACCTCCTCGCTTTGCATGGGGAAGAGCAGTCCGAGCACGTCCGGAGCAAGCACTCCGAGCCCGAATGCCGCAGGAACAGAGAGCAGTGCGGCGGTCAGCAATGCCTGAGATGTCCCCTCCGCGAGAGCTTTTTTGTCGCGGGCTGCCCATGCGGAGGTTATGCAAGGCAGGGCTCCTTTTCCGAGCATATTTGTCACCGACGGAACGAGGTTGAAAACGGTCAGCGCTATTCCCGCATATGAGCCGTAAACGAAGTCGGGAACGTCCTTGTCGGGTATCCCTGCCGGCAGGGAGCTCCCGCAGCCGAAACGCGATATACAGCCGATTATCGTCCACATATCTATCATTGACGTCAGATTTGTCACTACTGAGCTCACTCCCACCGGCAGAGCCGTCAGCGCGAGCTCCTTTGCTATGTCGCGGCGCTCCATGAGCAGCGATTCGCCGCCGTGCTGAGCACGGCTGAAAGCTCCTGCGAGCGCGAAGAATACGGCTGCTGCGAGCGACGAGAGCGTTACTCCGAGTATGCCTGCCGCTGCCGAAAGAGCCCGTACGTCCGTTATCTGCGGGAAATACGCCATGAGCCTGCTGCTGTGGGAGCTCACATATCCGCAGAGCCACAGTCCTGCCGCGACCTTGACTATTCCCTCCGCAGCCTGCGAAAGGGCAGTCGGGTACATATTGCTCATGCCCTCGTAGTAACCGCGCCATACCGCCGTGATACAGCCGAAAAGCACTGCCGGAGCTATCATCATTATCGCGGGAGCCGCTTCGCTGCTGCCGGACGAGAGCCGGCTAAGCGGGTCTGCGAGCAGGTAAACTGCGGCGCTCCCGACAAGACCTGCTGCGGCGAACATGAGCATTGCAGTCCGGCGGATACGGCGTATATTCGCGTACATACCGAATGCGGCGCTGTGAGCGGTCATTCGCGCGACAGCGGAGCTGAGACCGGTCACTGTCAGCGAGTACACGGGCAGGAAAATGCTGTATGCGCAGCTGAAATAGCTCATTCCAACGCCGCCGAGCATATTCGTGAGCGGTATCTTGAACATCGCTCCGAGCACCTTCGCCACGACCGCTGATATCATCAGTATCATCGAACCTTTGAGAAAATTCTGTTTTTTCATGGAAAGCTCCTTGCATATTTTTCTCGTAATATATATGCGGGAGCGCCGGAAAACATGAAAGAGAAAAGGACGGTAAAGGGGAGCCCCCTTTGGCG
>DEDQ01000038.1:8215-10131 GCA_002350065.1 Ruminococcus flavefaciens | reverse complement strand
TTCCGCTAAGGAGAGCAGCCTAACACCGTCCTTTTTATCATGTGTTGTTCTTGTTGAAGCGTGCGACCTCGGTATCGACAACTGCCGACCATGACGCACGGAGCGCGTCGATATCAACGGGCTCATCGTTTTGTGAGGGGAGCGTGAGACTTGTAAGGTTGTCCATAACTCCGCGGGTCTCGTAGGTGTAATCGCCGTTTCCGAACATCTTCGCGCCCATTCCGTAGCTGAAATCAAACACGGGAGTATTCTTTTCAGTGTCGAGGAAGGACTGCATCGCGTCATACTGCTCCTCAGTGATGAACGAGCGGACACTTCCGGAGGCGTTCATTCTGACTGCGAGAGCCTCCTGTTTGGCGATATCCTTGTATTCAGCCTGCTCGGCGGCAATGCGCTCGCACTTGAGATATGCCGCAACAGCTTCGCCCTTCTTGGAATTTTTGACGAGCATTTTCGCATTGAAATTGCAGGTGATGTAGTTCTTGTCGGCGCTGTCAGCCTTCGGGAAGGGGACTACCATTATCTCTCTGCCCTGATTTTCGGCGTTCGTCTTGGGAAGAGCCCAGTCGCTCGCGGCAAAGAAAAGAACAGTTCCGTCGCTCGGGAGGGAATCCCTGTAGGCGTAGTCGATGAGTTCCTTAGTGCGGAGGTCATTGAGGAATGTTCCTGCCTTGACTATTTCGGCGTCGGAGATATTGTTCGTGAACTTTGAGCCGTCGTAGGTGACTACCGTGTGACCTGTCGACTGCAAAAGCGCCTGTCCGAACTCGCCGCAGATGCCGCGGCGGTTGTTGGGCTCGGCGGGAGCCTTTTCAGCTTCATCGTCCTCGTCCTCAGCGGTCTCGGGCTCGCCGTTCTTGACGAAGGTCTCCATCATCTCGGTGAATTTGCTCCATGTCCACTTGCCCTCGGTGTAAAGCTTGTACGGGTCCTCGAGCTTTTCCTCTTCCATCTGCTTGCGGCTGTAGGTGAGCATCAGCGTGTCGGAGAGGCTGTACGGAACAACGTAATGCGAGCCGTTGTATGTGAACGTGTCGATAGTGGACTTCATGCCGTCCCAGAGACCGTCCTCCATGCCCATAACGTCGAAGTACGGGTCGAGAGCCTCGTACTGGTCGTTGAGGACTCCGTTCGGGAAAGCCTTGGTCTCGTAGGGGAACATATCCACCTCCTCGCCGGCGAGTATCATCGACGAGAGCTTGGTGAACTTGTTATCGGCGTCGGTCTCTACGAATTTGACCTTGGCGCCGTAGTAGTCCTCGAACATCGCAAGAGCCGCGGAACGCGCCTCGCCCTTTGCAGGGTTGAGGTCGTAGTCAGCGAGCCAAGTGATGCTCTGACCCTTGATATCTATTTTTTTGCCTTCGCCGAGCTCTTCCTCGCCGGGGAGGTCCTCGGGAACGCTTTTAGTCTTCTTTTCCGAGCATGAAACTGCCGCAGTCATAAATGCGCTTACAGCTATCATTCCGGCGATGATTCTTTTTATATTTTCCATTCTATCTTCCTTTCGGGGCAGCTTTCTTTATATCTGCTGCCAAGCCACACTATATTATACTATTTAATACGTACAATGTCAAGTAAAGCCGTTCCGGAAGCAAAAGAAAAGCGGCTTCCTTATACAGGAAACCGCTTAGTTTCTTTTTGTTCTGATTATTCAGCAGAAGGAGCGCCTACAGGGCAGACACCTGCACAAGCACCGCACTCAACGCAAGCATCAGCGTCGATAACGTACTTGCCGTCACCCTCAGAGATAGCGCTTACAGGACACTCGCCAGCGCAAGCTCCGCAGCTAACACAATCGTCAGAAATAATATATGCCATAATAAAAGCACCTCCATAATTATTAAGAAGCTCTAACTTCTCACAAATTAATTGTAACATATACACACAGAAAATCAATACTTTTTTGTTAGTTA
>DEDQ01000038.1:2046-8118 GCA_002350065.1 Ruminococcus flavefaciens | reverse complement strand
AATTCTCAATTTTCAATTCTCCATTCTTACCGGCTCTTGACAATCCGACTTCTGTTGTGGTATACTATACTAAGATTTTTTGAATGGAGGCTCATAAAATGAGAAAAAATAGATTGGCAGCGCTGTTCCTCGCGGCAGCATTATCCCTCACGGCAGCAGTTGGCTGCTCGGGCAACAGAGAGCATTCTTCATCACACGATGAAACCTCGTACAAGATAAGTGAGGACGGACGCCTTGACGGTCTCGCTGACAAGGAGTACAAGGTCGGCATCTCCGAGGAAGCTGACGTTAACGAGACGCTCTTCAAGCTCAACAAGGTCATCGACTCAGGCAAAACTACCGACAGCGGCGAGCACTATGTTTACCTCGACGTAACTATCCATAACGCCACCGAGAAGGAGTACGAGCTCAGTATGCTCAACAACTTCTTTATCCTTTTCGGCGACACTACTGAGGCTCACTACGACATCAGAACTCAGCTCTATGCCGCAAAGAATCTCGACGGCTATCAGGGCAGCGATTTCACAGTTCCCGCAAAGGGCAGCTTCAGCGGCGTTGTAGGCGGATTCCTCGTACCCTCGGCGCAGAACGAATACACGGTCTGCTTCTTCCCGTCACTCGACGACGAGCGTGATAAATCGAACGTTATCAAGGTCAAGGTCGACCAGAGCAATATTTCTAAGCTCACTCCCGCAGCTTAAAATCTTCCGGACAGATAAATCTGTCCGGAATTTTTTGTTAAAAACGCACAAAGTGCAGAATAAAAATACAGCAATGTGTAAAAATTTCCGAAAGTGCGTGACATTTATATTAACGTGTGATATAATGTTAGTAACGATATAGTATCTTTGTTAAAATATAAATGAATTTATAAAGGAAGGAATTAAAAATGGACAACTACAATTCTCACGGACCGAGAAGAAGAAGAGTTACCCGTCAGGTGCTCCGCCGCAGACAGTTCGCTGCATTGGCGGTCATAGCGTTTGTAGTGCTCTTGTTCTTCATACTTATCGCAAAGGGCTGTTCAAAATCCGATGATGATAAAAAGCCGGCAGCCAAAAAGCCTGTATCGACTACTACATCAGCGGTAGTGACAACTACAGTCCCCGCAACAACGGCAACCGAGGCGGTAACAACGGAAAATCCCAAGGCTTCAAACGTAAAGCTCTCTACCCGTGAGATCTTCGTTGATATCGGCGAGAGAGACGTTGCTATCATTCAGAGCTACCCCGACGATCAGACAGGCGAGGCAAACGAGGTATGGAAGTCGATGGACGACAGCATCGCTACTGTTGACAAGTTCGGATACATAACCGGCGTATCGAAGGGTCAGACCTTCATCGTGCTCAGTTTCTCGAATCACCCTGATATCGAGATCGAGATCAAGGTCTCAGTCGCAGACGACGGCAAGGTAACAACAGCGGCTGGCGATACTCCCGCAGCTACTACAGCGGCTACAACAGCTCCCGCAGCGGCAGCAACTACAACTACAGCTCCCGCGAATGCAGGGCTTGCAGCTCTTCCTGAAAGAGAATTATTATTATAATGAAACGAAACGGACGCATATGCGTCCGTTTTTTTGCAGGGGAAGATTTGCGCATCGTCCTGTCGATATATCTATACGTGATACAACAAAAGCCCCTGACGAGCGTCAGGGGCTTTGCTTTCAGCAATTATTTGCCGTGAATGAATGTGTACAGGTCTTCCTTGCCGCCTGTTGAGCGGTATGCGTAGAAGGCGAGTATCGTACTTGCGTCCTTGGAATCAAGGATTCCGTTGCCGTCGGTATCGCCGAGAGCGATAGTCTCATCGAGCATCTTCGAGCCGCCTGTTGCTGACTTAGCGTAAGCGGAGAGAATGTAAGAAGCGTCGCTGGAATCTACCTTGCCGTCACGGTTGATATCGCCGAATGCAAACTGCTTGAAGCAGAGCTGGTAGTTGTAATTGTAATTATCTGGCTTCATGATGAGGTCGTCGCCGGAGCGTGTCATGTTGAACGGAGCCTTTTCATCGAACAGTGTAACTTCAAGAGCGTCGCCGTTTTCTTTGAACTTGATGCCTTCGATATCATCCTTGCTGCTGCCGTTGTGATACTTGATAACAGCGCTCAAATCGTTATTGACAACGATAGCTGCTTCGTTTTCTTCTTCGATGTAAGGAATAGACTTGTTGTTTTCGTCGATTATCCTGTAAGCTATCCAGATGCCTTCGATATCGCTTGTTCCTGTAGTTGTGGTAGTTGTTGCGGAAGATGTGGAAGTTGTTGTCTGAGTTGTAGAGGTTGAAGAAGTGGTCGTTGTGGAGGTTGTTGTAGATGTGGTAGTTGTTGTCTCGCTTGAAGTAGATGATGTTGTACCGGATGTGCTTGTTGAAGATGTTGTAGAAGAAGTTGTTGTTGTTGTCTCGCTTGAAGTAGATGATGTTGTATCGGATGTGCTTGTTGAAGATGTTGTAGAAGAAGTTGTAGGAATGTTGGTAGATGTGGTATAAGGCATAGTTGTGTGAGTTGTATATGTGCTCGAAGTTGTAGTTGCAGATGAAGTTGTTGTCACAGGATTCGGGTCTTCAACGGTGAAAATTGTATCCACACAAACGAATCTGTCAGTTATATCATTGCCGTTTTCGTCGACAACGAGCAGGTCTGAGAGATAGATGTAATAATTTGATGAGGGCTTAGTGTCAGCGGGTATCATAAACTCGACAGTCATGAATTCATCATTCTCAGCAGCTGCAACGCCATTGCCTTTCTTATCAGCGAATGCGAGTTCGTTTGTTGCAGGGTTGTATTTGAGTTCAGCACCATAGGGTGAGCCGGAAACAGAAACTATCTTAAAACCGTCGGAAATATTGAGCTTGAACTGAGCACCTGCTACCTTTACTTCCTCAAAGTCACTGAACCATGACTTAACGTTAGCTTTAATTGTGGCTTTCTCGCCGGGCTTATAAGGGCCACCGCCGAATACCCACGCGAGCTTGCCTTTTTTAGTAGTTGTCGTAGTTGTAGTGGTTGTTGTGGGCTGAGCTGTGGAAGTAGTTGTAGTCGTTATCGGAGCGGTCGTTGTAGTTGTTGTGGTGGTAGTTGTCGTTGTAGTTGTTGTGGTAGTTGTTGTTGTCGTTGTAGTAGTTGTCGTTGTTGTCGTTGTAGTAGTTGTCGTCGTGGCAGTTGTAGTAGTGGTTGTTGCGTTGCCGGACTCGATAACTATCTTGCCGGGATTGATAACAGCGTCGAACTCTATCTTGTTGATGCCGTCCTCAACAACGTGGAATCTTGAGAGGTTCCAGTCGTATTCGCCGGGAACAGCGTTCTCGGGGATAGTGAATGTCATTATCATTACCGGCTCTTCTTCGTTGACCGGTGTAGGATCGCCGCTTGAAAGCGTTGAGCAGTAGTATGTATCGCCGAGGAGCTCGAACTTGAAGTTGCCTTTGGCGTCTACAGCGTAGCAGAGCGGGTCGTCAACAGTGTATGTGATGCCCTGCGGGAGGTCTGTATTGTCGAGGCGGACTATGTACTGACCTACCTTGTGGCTGTTTGCCTTGACGTATATCTCGACGTCAACAGTTTCGCCGGGGTGAGCGCTTACAGCAGAGGGAGATACGATGAAATCCTTCATTACGCTTGGAGCTGTTGAAGTTGTGGTAGTGTCAGTGGGTTTGGCTGTGGAAGAGGTTGTGGTGGGTCTGGAAGTTGAAGTGGTCGTTTTGGTAGTAGTTGTTGTAGGCTTTGCAGTAGTTGTGGTTGTCGTTGTTGTAGGTCTGGTGGTTGTGGTAGTAGTTGTTTTCTTTGTGGTCGAGGTCGTTGTAGCCTGAGTTGCGGGCGGCTGATACGAGCCGATAGACGAGAACGAGCGTCCGTACTTCTGGGCGTATGACTGCGCAGTCGAGCCGGTAGCTCCGCAGATAGTACCGCTGAACGATGATGAAGTTATCCTGCCGTTGCTGTAGGTGTAGGCGTTGCAGATAGTATTTTCCTGGTCGTAGATATTACACTCGGGATTTGCTATCTCTATCATCTGAAGATTCGGCAGACTTGCGAATGCGCCGGTTCCGATAGTAGCTACGCTCTGCGGGAGATACACCTTGTTGATGCAGGATACGCCGAGGAATGCGTACATTCCCACGGATTTTACCTTTGAGGGTATCTGGAGCGTCGAAAGCGTGTTTATCGAAGAGCAGTTCGAGAATACCTCAGCGCCTATTGTCTGGAGATTCTCGGGCAGGTTCACGGTCTCGAGAGCCTTGCAGCCCTTGAATGCGTAGGACGAGAGCGTAACGAGTCCTTTTCCGAGTGAGACTGACTTGAGAGACTTGCAGTCCTTGAACGCATTCTTGCCGATAGTTTTTACAGAATCGGGAATGGTCACCGATGTGAGATAGTTTCTGCCGAGAAAAGCGCTATCGCCGATGCTTACTACGGGCGAGCCGTTGTAGGTCGACGGGATAACTACATCGCCGTAGGTGTAGATATCGCTTTCGGTGACTTCATAGCCTCCGCTGACGGCTTTGAACGTCAGGTACTCGGCTCCGTCCGCGGCAGATGCTGCCGCAGGCGTTAGCTGCGGGATATACGGAGCGTTCATAGCCGTTCCGCACATCATCACAAGCGACATTGCCGCCGCCGTGAATTTTTTGATGTTCATATAGAATTTCCTCCTTGCTGCACGATTTAAATGTGCTGTATGCCCATTATAGCACAGAAATATCGATAAATCAATACAAATTAAATAAAAATAACTAATTTAATCAGCGTAACTGAACGTTAACATTTGAACTGCACTTTAATAATTAAAAGAGTAACATATTCTGTTCGGAGTTGCGTTCTGTTCTATTTTATGATATAATAGTATATTAGCGGAATTTGCACGGGAGGTCGTGAGATTTGAACGATAATACAGCTATAATAAGCGAGATAAAACGTCTGCTCGGCGATGAGCCGAAGCTCGCTTACGTCAGGAGCTTCGGCTGTCAGCTCAACACTTCTGACGGTGAGAAGATAAAGGGCGTACTGAAAAATGCAGGCTACGGCTTCACAGAGGACGAAAACGAAGCCGACCTTATCATACTCAATACCTGCGCTGTCAGGGAAAACGCCGAGGACAGAGTTTTCGGCATAGTCGGAAGCATGAAAAAGCTCAAGGAGCTCAAACCGGAGCTCATCATCGGCATTGCGGGCTGCATGACGGCTCAGAGCCATGTTGCTGAGAAGATAAAGCGCTCGTATCCGCAGGTCGATTTCGTACTCGGCACATCTGCGATAAACGGACTGCCGAGGCTGCTGCTCGATGCTCTCAACGGAGAAGGCTTCGAGGCGGATATCACCGAATACGATGATTTCTCCGGCACTGTAGAGCAGGTGCGCGGAAGCTCGTTCAAGGCGAGTGTGCCGATAATGTTCGGCTGCAACAACTTCTGCACCTACTGCATAGTGCCCTATGTCCGCGGCAGAGAGCGCAGCCGCCGCCCCGAGGACATCGTCTCCGAGGTAGAGGGGCTCGTGCGTGAGGGCTACAAGGAGATAATGCTGCTCGGACAGAACGTCAACTCCTACGGCAATGATTTGGGAGGCGAGATGACCTTCCCGCAGCTTTTGAGAAGGCTCAACGATATCGAGGGCGATTTCTGGATACGTTTCATGTCCTCGCATCCGAAGGACGCCTCAAAGGAGCTCATCGACGCGATATTCGACTGCGAAAAGGTGGCAAAGCATCTTCATCTTCCTGTGCAGAGCGGAAGCGACGACGTGCTCAGACGCATGAACCGCCGCTATACAGCGGAAAAATACCTCGGCATCGTCAACGATATCAGGAGCCGCGACCCTGAGTTTTCGCTCACGACCGACCTGATAGTCGGCTTCCCCGACGAAACGGACGAGGACTTCGAGGCTACTCTCGACATGATGAGGACAGTGAAATACGACAATATCTACTCGTTCATCTACTCGAAGCGAAGCGGCACAAGGGCTGCGGAAATGCCTGACGCGGTAAGCGAGGAGGAAAAGGGAAAGCGAATGAGAAGGCTTCTCGAGGTGCAGCGCGAGATATCGACGGAATTCTACAAGCGCTTCATCGGCAG
>DEDQ01000038.1:1371-1785 GCA_002350065.1 Ruminococcus flavefaciens | reverse complement strand
CGTGAATGGCTTGAATGGACAGAAGCCTGCACAAAGCCGGAAACAGCTCCGCAGGGATTCGTTCCCGCAACGCAGTATATATACGTGCGCGAGAACGACAACAAAATCGCCGGAATGATACAGATACGGCATTATTTCAACGACTTTCTGGAGAAGTACGGCGGACACATCGGCTACTCAGTCGCTCCGAGCGAAAGACGCAGGGGCTATGCGGCAAAAATGCTTGAGCTGATACTTCCCGAGTGCAGAGCTCTCGGACTTGAAAGGATACTCATCACCTGCGACCGCGGAAACGAGGGCAGCCGGAGAACTATCCTCAGAAACGGCGGAGTATACGAATCCGAGGTGTATTTCTCCGATGAGGACATACATATCGAAAGATACTGGATAGATTTAAGGCAACACCGCACAAAG
>DEDQ01000038.1:0-1034 GCA_002350065.1 Ruminococcus flavefaciens | reverse complement strand
ATATATCAGGAAGAGGTCAGCCGTGTATGGAATGAGACTGCCGGAGCTAACAACGGTCTTGTGAGCGTGGATTATGCGCTCCGCGACCTTGACGGCAACGGCGTGCCGGAGCTCCTTCTCAAGCACGGTACCTGCGAGGCTGACTTCATGACGGACATCTACACCGTGAATGATATGGGCGAGCTCACCAATGTCGGCTTGCTCGGAGGAAGTCACGCTGTATTCGCTTACGACAAGACGAGCGGTGACCTTGTCATACTCAGCGGACATATGGGTATCGGCTCGCTGAGGTGGTTCAGAATGGAGAACGGAGCTGTTTCCGAGACGAACGAGGTCTCGTTTGAAATTGCTGAAAACGAGACCTACGACGACTACATGGAGAAAAACAACGTCGCGTATATGGAGTTCGTCAGCGCTTTCAATACCGGCGAGGGCGAGACTGAATCATACCTCTACCACAACGCTGACGACTTTGAAAAATACAGCGGACTTTACCTTGACTACATTAAATAAGGAGAAAAAACTATGGATATCATCGAAATGACAAGAGAACTCGGCAAGGCTTTACAGGCTGACGACAGATACATCGCGTATGCGCTCGCTAAGCAGGCAAATGACGAGGACCTCGAATTGCAGGCTCTTATCAACGGCTTCGAGAAGATGCGCTACGACCTCAACATGGAGCTTACAAAGGAAAACAAGGACACCGAAAAGATTCAGCAGCTCGACGAGAACATCAAGTCGAACTATCAGAAGATAATGAGCAATCCGCGCATGATAGTTTTTACAGCAGCGCAGAAGTCGCTTGAATCGCTCGTTGAGAATATGCAGCAGATAATCACCATGTCCGCAAACGGCGAGGACCCTGCTACCTGCGAGCCCTCTACCGGCTGCACAGGAAGCTGTGCGACCTGCGGCGGCTGCCATTGAGCGGAATAATTCGCAATTAAATCTACCGGCAGCGATATGTAGGGGCGGATATTATCCGCTCCAACGAATTGGAAATGTCCGATATATGAGCGGGGCGATGTGGG
>DEDQ01000071.1:1889-5160 GCA_002350065.1 Ruminococcus flavefaciens | reverse complement strand
GGCGCATTCCGTGCGCCCGCGCCGTTTCTATCACATTCCCCCGCGCCTTTCATTCACGTTTCCGGAAAATTTTTATTTGCGGTCGATTTTGTGTTTCACGGGGCGATGTGGGCATCGCCCCCTACAGCGCGGTGTCCCACAATTTATTTGATATTTGTCGGACGGATTTTGTATTTGGCGGGCGCACGGAATGCGCCCCTACTCCGCTATTCCTCAAGCATACGCATTTTCCAGTCGTCGAACTGCATTTTCGACATGAGCACCTTTCGCGGCTTCGAGCCCTCGCTCGGACCGATAATGCCGCGCTCCTCGAGCTCGTCGATGATTCGTGACGCCTTCGCATAGCCGAGTCGGAGCTTCTTCTGGAGCATGGTCGTCGAGACCTGTCCGTTGTTGACTGCGACCTCTGCCGCACGGACTATGAAGTCCTCGTCGCTTCCGGAGCTGAATCCGCTGTCGCCGGAGCCGCCCTTGTCGCCCTTTCCGCTCTGGGGAACGTAGTTGTCAACGGCTTCGATAACGGTATTGTCGTACTCTCCGGTCGCCTGAGCGCGTATGAAATCGAGGGTCGAGTTTATGTCCTTGCTCGAGGCGAAACAGCCCTGAACTCGCAGGGGCTTGCTCATTCCTATCGGCATATAGAGCATATCGCCGTTGCCGAGGAGCTTGTCCGCGCCAGCCATGTCGATGATAGTACGCGAATCGACCTGAGACATTACCGAGAGCGCGATACGGCTCGGGATATTGGCTTTGATAAGACCCGTGATAACGTCGGTAGTCGGGCGCTGAGTAGCTACAACGAGGTGCATTCCTGCGGCACGTCCCATCTGCGCGAGACGGCAGATAGAGTCCTCGACCTCTTTTCCGGCAACGAGCATCATATCTGCGAGCTCGTCGATGAAGATGACTATCTGGGGAATCGGCTCGATGTCCTCGTCCTCCTCCGCGAGCTCGTTATAGGAGCGCAGGTCGTTTGCTCCGACCTCGGCGAAGTTGTTGTATCTGCGCATCATCTCGAGGACAGCCCAGTTGAGGGCTCCGGCGGCTTTTTTAGCCTCGGTGACAATGGGTATGAGCAGGTGCGGAATGCCGTCGAAGACCTTGAACTCGACGACCTTCGGGTCGATGAGTATGAGCTTTACCTCTTCGGGCTTTGCGTTGTAGAGGATACTCATGATTATCGAGCGCGTGCAGACCGACTTACCCGAGCCGGTAGTTCCGGCGATGATAACGTGGGGCATCTTGGTGATATCGCCGACAATGGCGTTGCCGGTGATGTCCTTGCCGACGGCGAATGCGAGCTTGCTGTTCATATTGCGGAATTCCGGCGACGAGAGTATCTCACGCAGGGTAACGGTGTCCTTGTTGATGTTGGGGACCTCGATTCCGACAGCCGCCTTGCCCGGAATGGGAGCCTCTATTCTTACTCCCTGAGCCGCGAGCGAGAGTGCGATATCGTCCTCGAGACCCTTTATCTTCGAGACCTTCACTCCGGCGCCGGGCTGGATCTCGTAACGGGTGATAGAGGGACCGCGGTAGATGTTGCGTATCTTTACCTTGACGCCGAAGCTTTCAAGGGTGTTCACTATGGTATCAGCCTTTTCGCGCATCTCCACAGCCGCCTCGGCGCTATTGGAGCGCGTATTCGGCATGGTCAGCAGGTCTATGCTCGGGAGGATATACAGCGGCATCTGCACCGAGGGCTTTTCCTCCTCGGTCTGCTCTGCCGGAGCCTCTCCGCCGGCAGGAGCCTTGACCTCTGCGGCGCGGTTTATGAGCTTTTCGAGGTCGGGGTCGCCCTCTACCGGCACGTCGAGCGGGTCACGCTCGGGAGCCTTCCCGACAGCAGGTGCGGGAGCAGTCTCCTCGCCCGGTATCGGGATATCGAAGAACATACTGAACTCGTCCTCCTCCTGCTTTTTCTCGGGAGTGACCGGCTCGGCAGGTGCGGGGAGCTTCTCGGGCTTCGAGCGGCTGTTCACCATATCTATGGCTTCGAGGTCGTCAGTGAAGGACTTCTTCTCGCGTTCCTCGGTCTTTTCGTCGGGGTCGTTCTCGAGCTCGTCGTCGAGGTCAGCGCCCATGAGGTAGTTGCGGAGTCCGAGAAAGGGCTTTCCCACGAAGCGCAGGAAGTCGATGAGGCTCTTGTTCGTCAGCAGAAGCGCAAGCACGAAAAACAGGATAACCGCGACTATACGCGCTCCCATTTTGCCGAGCACTGCAAGAAGAATGCCCGATATCGGCAGTCCGGCGAGACCTCCTCCGCGGAGCTGAGTGCCGTCCTTGTAGACGTGTGAGATGTTCTCGAGGAAGGTGTGCCCCGGTATCTTGCCGACCATGAACACCTGTATCGCCGAGCAGATGAGAAAGGTCAGGAATATGCCGAAAAGAGCCTTGTGTGCGACGTTTTCGCGGTCCTTTTCGAGACCTATCTGGACGGCGGTGTATATCAGTATCGCAGGCACGAAAAATGCTGAAATACCGAACAATCCGAGCATGAACGTATGTACTCCGTGCCAGCCGGCGCTCCCGGGGATAAAGGTCATCAGAGCGATGAGGACTCCCAGCGCGAAGAGTATGACCGACACGATACGGGTATTTTCTTTATCGGCAGGGGCGCTTGCTTCATCGGCTCCGCCGCTTTTTTTCTTTTTGGGCTTGCCGTCAGAGGTGAGCTCATCGTCGCGGAATTCGGCTCCCTTTGGCAGTTTTTTCTTTTTTGCTGGCATATGTATCTCCTTTTGTTCTGTTATTTATCTATTTGCGGTATATCGCCGTTTCAATCACGTCGCCGGAGCATTTTTATTTGCGGACTGCCAAAGGCAGCCCCTACACGGTTTGACGTTGACCCGGAATTTCTGTAGGGGCGCCCTTCGGGCGTCCGTCCAATTCCATTCATGTCGCCGGATAATTTTTATTTGCGGACTGCCAAAGGCAGCCCCTACATGGTTTGACGTTGACCCGGAATTTCTGTAGGGGCGCCCTTCGGGCGTCCGTGCCGTTTCATTCACGCCGCTGGATAATTTTTATTTGCGGACTGCCAAAGGCAGCCCCTACATGGTTTGACGTTGACCCAGCATTTCTGTAGGGGCGCCCTTCGGGCGTCCGCGCCGTTTCTATCACGTCGCCGGAACATTTTTGTAGGGGCGCATTCCGTGCGCCCGCGCCATTTCGTCCGCGCCGTTTCAATCACGTCGCCGGAACATTTTGTAGGGGGCGATGCCCACATCGCCCCGTCAGATATGTCATACGTATGCGCATATGTTCCGGC
>DEDQ01000071.1:0-1794 GCA_002350065.1 Ruminococcus flavefaciens | reverse complement strand
CACAGTGTGGGGAGATGTCAGCATAGCTGACAGAGGGGACGGGCTGTTCAGCTCCGCCGCCGGCAGATTAATTACGCATTATCTTTGTATCGCGGTGCGGCGGATTCTATCATCTCGTAAAGGCAGTCCATTGCGTCGCCGAGGCTCCCCAGACGGTCGATAAGTCCGAGCTTCACGGCTTTTTCGCCGTCCACAACCGTTCCCACGTCGAGCACGAGCTCCTCCGTGTTCATCATCAGCCTCCTCAGCTCCGCCTCGGGGACTGCGCTGTTTCGCGTGATAAAGTCGATTATCCTGTCCTGCATTTTGTCGAAGTAGGAAAGCGTCTGCGGCACTCCGAGCACTGTTCCGTTCATGCGGACAGGGTGGATAGTCATCGACGCTGAGGGCACTATGAACGAGGTCTTGGCGCTTACTGCGAGCGGCACTCCGATAGAGTGTCCACCTCCCACCACGAGCGAGACAGTCGGAGTTTTCATGCCGGCGATGAGCTCGGCTATCGCGAGACCGGCTTCGACGTCGCCTCCTACCGTGTTGAGGATTATCATCAGCCCCTCGACGCTCCTGTCCTGCTCGACAGCCACCAGCGCCGGTATTATGTGCTCGTAGCGGGTAGTCTTGTTCTGCTCGGCGAGGACGTAGTGTCCCTCTATCTGACCGATAACGGTCAGGCAGTGGATAAGGTGCTTGCTGTTCTGGCTCTCCTTTTCGGGAGCCGTGTCTTTTTCTTTTTCCATTGCGTACCTCCGGACATTCTCTTTCCGAGCTATTATGCCCGTTTCCGCAATAGACTATACGTAATAATTATACCTCATTTTCGCTCCGATGTCAATATCACACCTGCTCAGAATGCGTTTATGAACTGCTCGTACTGGGAAATGTCGAAGTCGGAGTCTTTCTTTTTTCCTCCTGATTTTTCCATATCCTTTTCTATCCAGCTCGTCAGAGCCGCAAAATAGTCCGTATACGGCGATTTTCCCTTAGCCTGTATCCACTGGTCCATGCTTTTTACTGCATTTTCGACATGGCTTTTCCCGTATTCCCTGCACAGCTCGTCGTATTCGCTTCCGGAGAGCTTCACGTTGCCGAATCTTCCGAGACTTTGCTTATCGCTTTGCGCGAGGGCGGGTGCGGACTGCGCTCCGGCGCAGTTATCCACTTTTGCTTCCACTTCAGCTTCTACTTCAGCTTCAGCTTTTACTTCTGCTTCTACTTCTACTTTAACGCCTTTTTTCGGTTTTTCTGAAAACCCGTTGGTTTTGCTGTCGGACTTCTTCGGACGTCCTCCCTTCAACCCGTTCTGACGGTATATCTCGCGGCGCTCTTCCCATTTTACACCGTCGCGCTCGAACTGCTGACTCATCACTAAAAAGGCTATTTTCAGGGCTCCGGAGAAGTCAGGCTCCTCCCCGCGTGAGGCGTATGCGAACAGCGCCTTGAAGAGCCTGCCGGCTTCCTCGTCGGAACCCAGCGCTTCCACGATGTCCTCCCACTCCTTGTAGACCTGAAACGACTTGTTCTCTGAATGATAATCTCGCATGATGAAAAACTCCCTTCTGAAAATGTGCTTTCATAAGGGAGCGGGAAAAGGCTCTTTTTCAATGCGAAACCGTTGATTATTCAAAAATTAATAAAAAAAACCGAAGGCTTTTCTCTCAAAGCCAACGGTTTGACGTTGTATTCATTTGCAGGGCGTCCTCCAAATTTATCTGATATTGCGGACTGCCAAAGGCAGCCCCTACATGGTCTTACGTTGACCCAGCATTTCTGTAGGGGCGCCCTTTGGGCGTCCGT
>DEDQ01000026.1:20343-20490 GCA_002350065.1 Ruminococcus flavefaciens | reverse complement strand
GAGTTGCCGGTATTGCCCTCGATGCCGATGACGTCGGTGCATTTTACAGCCTGTCCGTACTTGACATTTATCACGCTGAGATGACCGTAGTAATAGAAGCGTCCGTCGCTGCCATGAATGCAGACGTACTGACCGAATCCCTGAGAG
>DEDQ01000026.1:17662-20274 GCA_002350065.1 Ruminococcus flavefaciens | reverse complement strand
GCGTGTATCTCCTTCGAGTCGATTCCGACGAGGTCAAGACCGTCGTGCTGAGAGTGCTGAGTCTGTGTGACCTGAAATTTGCCCATATATGGTGAATTCATGATTTATCCTCCTCGTTTTTAACTGCTTTTAACACTTTGAGAATGCCTTTCGCCCATTTTGCATTTGGATTGATAACCACATAATTTTCAAAGATTGACACTATTTCCATTAATGTGATATATCCGCAGACTACAAGGGCTGCTATCACTCCCATTATTTTTGTGAACGTTTCCGTTAAACCGCTTACGTAATACTGACCAAGAGCCTGTATAGCAATCTCCAGTCCGCAAGTTGTAGCCATTATGATTATTTCGCATAGTTTGCTGATGCCTCCGCGTCGCATTTTGCTGCTGCTCACGGATTTAGTCACACAAGCTTTAAAGAATCCGAACAGGAAATCGACTATTGCNNACTATCGCGAGCATTATTATGTATTGCATAGTTATTCCTCCAGCGCTAACGAGCCATTCGTATAGTATTCTTTGCCGTTTTCATCAGTGATTACTCCATACGTGCCGGGGTATTCAGTAGCGGTAAGCTGATAGACTCCTTCTACGGTCGATGGGTAGTCTACGCACGGAATCTTTGCGAAACTTGTTATCTGAGTACGACTTCTAATGGGCGAGAGCCAATTTCTGACTCCATTTGTGGCATTTGCCTGTGAATAGAAGCTTTTACAATTAGGAGAATTTTCAAAATCTATTGAATAGAATTCGTCGTAATAGTAACCACCGCCATATCGAACGCCTATCACAACAAATGCGAGCGTTCCAGCATCGGTTTTGCATATAAAAATATCATCGGGATTGCTTGCTGAGCTGCTGCCGGGATTTGAATGTATAAGAATACCTTTTGAAGTAACGACTACAAAACTTGGTATGTTGCCAATAGTATTTGCAGAAGCGCTGTATCCTGATTTGGTTCTTATGCGCCATAACGGATTTGAAACGCCCATAAGAAGTGCCTCAACGCCGTCAACAGTACAGGTTATTACGTTGTTGATTGTTAACGTCACCGTATCAAAATATTCGGTAGCATTGTCATGCAGAACATTATATACGTCAGTCCAGTTCGCGGTTGCGTATTTTGTTATAGCCATCAATATACCTCCTTACGTTTCCTCAATTAGTTCAACTGATGAAGCGAATCCCTTTACCGAGCACGTTTTGAGAGCGGCGCTGAAAGCTATTCCGCCGCCGCCAGCATGAGCGAGAGCCTCATCGATGATATCCATATTCGCGTTGAGATCGTCAACGCTGATGAAGTCGTCGCTTCCCGGCTTGTAGAGCCCATAGTTAGTCGTTCGTTCCATTTACATCTCCCCATTTCAAAAGTAATACGTCTTCCCACCGGAAGGCGGAAGCGTCGCCCCATGTACGTATCATTGAGGCATCGGCGCTGATCTTCTTACCCCAGACTGAGCCGGTGATGCGCCGTATCTCACCTGCTCCGACAGCCTTGATAGTCAGGGTATGACTGCCCGATGCGGCTGAGTGCATCTGCTCGAAGTGTATGGTCCGGAGCTCTCCTGCGGCGATCGTATCCTCGCTGAGCATATCAAGCTCGGAATCATCAAGGTACACGCTGAGGCTTGTCACGCCGCTTTCCGAGCCCTCCACAACAGCTGATACGCTGATATGGAGCATAGTCGATATTTTAGCGTCAAGCACCGCCAGAGCGACCGTTACCGGCTCGCCGCTTATCTCACCGGGAATGCCGCGCATCTTCACATAGTTGAGCGAGTCCTCGATAATAGTTGTCGAGCTCCCTCCCCCGCCGGAGCTTCCTCCGCCGCCGGCATTGCTGTACACGGCAGACTCAGCAGCTCCCGCCGCGATGAGCGTATGCGGTCCGCGGAACTGCCACGTCTGCGCAGTGACAATGAATGCCGACTGTGTTACTCCGGTAACGCCGCCGGTCAGATACACACGGTCTCCGAGGTCGATAGTCGGGTCCCCGGCATAGTCGATACTCCCCGGTATCCATACTCCCACGGCAGCGATATTGTCACGTATCCGGCTGAGAGCCCCCTTGCGTGCTTGTTCATCTTCCTGCCAAAGATAAGGATATCCGTTGAGTGGTATACAAGCACGAGTATTCGCATCACCGCCGGGGACTTCGTCTGTAACAGTTGTCACGCCGTCCTCATCGGTGCAGCTGATTGCCGTCACCTGATAGCTGTACTCGCTCAGATCAGCGCCGAAACGTCTTGCCGCAGGTATTGTATACTCCTCAGCGTTGTCGCCAAACCGCCTGAAAGCTATCCTGCCCACGCGGTCGATGAACGCTACGCCGCCGATGAACTGAGCTATAGCGCAGATCTCAGCACGGCAGGTCGCACAATAGCTTGTACCGAATACGCTGTTCGCCAAAACGTTCGTCCCGGCAAGCTCTGAGAGTTCCGCATACGTCTGCGCGAATTCCAGCCCTGTGAGTTCTTTGACCTTCTCGATGCGGTTCCTCATGCCGATATGTCCGACAGCTTTCTCATTTATCTCCACATCGAGCTTGCTTGTGTTATCTACGCCGCGAATTATGATACTGTTCTCAGATCCACGCTGCGGGTCAGT
>DEDQ01000026.1:410-17657 GCA_002350065.1 Ruminococcus flavefaciens | reverse complement strand
GCTCTCGAAGCCGTCAAGCCCGAACTCGAGCTCGACCGTACCGCCGCGGAGTGATTCTCTCTGCAAGTTCTCTGCGTCAAGCAGCGTCAGCTCGACCGAGCCGGTATAGAGCATTCCAAGTCCGAAACTGTCCGGATCAGATGTGCATTGCTGTTCTATATGGATATTCTCGCCTATTTCCTCGCAAATGGAGGTTGAAACGCCGGAAACGTCAGTAAGGACGCCCCTTATCCTGTGGCGAACATCTCCGGACAGCATAGCTGCCCGGAATTCGCTGCTTACTTCATACACTCTATCACCTCATATCTCTATCAGATTAACGGAGAGTTCCGCTGTATCGCCGTTTGGAACAAAAGACGGGTCGCCGGAATAAAAATCAGCCGTAACGTATCCGCCCTCGCTCGGATCATAAAACCTGACTGTCAGAGTAAAAGCTTTGATCTGAGCATATACGCTCGCGATATCAGCAGTTAGGCCCTTGAATTTCAGCTGAAGCTTGTAGACGTTGCCCCTGACCTTGTAGCGAATAGTTCTGCCCGTCTCAGCTGAGCGTCCGGAACCCGAGGACAGCAGGTCGGAGGTAGTAACGATATAGCCGCCGTTCCGCTCTGGCTGAGCTGCCGGCAGTGCGCCGTTAATCGACAGTATTACGTTCATTCTATCCCCTCCTTGCACTATCCTCAGCGACTATTTTCAGCACCGTCCGCTTGAAGTCACTGCCAAACATCGAGCCGATGAACTCCGCTGATATACCATTCCTGAGCAGCTCCACGATAAGCCTGAGCAGCTCGACTATTTCTGTATTGCTGCTTCCCGATTCAAGCATACCCTGCAATTTTGACAGCGGCGATATTACCTCCGGATCTACAGGTGCATTTCTGTTATCTCCGACCATTGCGAGCGTCGGAGCTTTAGCAAGTGCGCCGGTCGCAAGGTGCGGTATCTTGGATATCTTCGGGATAAGCACCTTTGCTCCGATACCTGCTCCGGAAAGAGCGTCGAATACGTCAGCAAATCTGCCGGTGAATTCGCTCAGACCGTCGAGGATATCATTAAGACTGTCAATAGTCGAATCCTTGATGTCCTCCCAGATACCTGCAAAGACATCAGGCAAGTCGCTCCATACATCGCTGATATTGTCATACGCTGCCTCGAAGCGGTCTCTGAACCATGAGCCGACAGAACTGTAATGCTCTTTGATATCATTCCAGCGCTTACCGAAATATGAGCCGATGTCCGTGAAAGTCCGCTCGATGTTGTCACGGGCAGCCTTAAAGCGCTCGCCAAACCATGAGCCCACCTTGAGAAAAGGAGCTTTGATGTCGCCGCATTTCTCAGCGAACCATACGCCTATGCTGCTGAAAGCGTCCTTGGCGCCTTTGGAGGCTTCCTCAAACCTATCCTTGAACCAGTCTCCGATATCCGAGAACGTGTTTTCAATGTCTTCACGCAGTCCGGTAAAGACCTTTTTAGCCGATTCCAGCTTGTCGGAAGCACCGTTCTTGAGCCCGGTCATCAGACTGGAACCTATACTCTTGGTCTTAGTCGAGCTGCCGTTCCTGATGCCGAATTTTTCCTTGATACCATCGATAATAGGCGTTGTGATGTTATCGTCTATCCATTTTCCGACACTTTCAAGCTCGCCGGTGATACCGTCGAATATGCCCCATACTATGCCGACTCCGATAGCCGCGGCAAGTTCGATGAAGGTGAATTTCAGCTTCACAAAAACCTTGACCAGTCTTGCAAGCAAGCCGTCAAAGATACCGCTTTCGCCGGACATACCTTCCTTGATGCCTTCTTTTCCGCCGCCTCCGAGACCTCTGCCGATAGACAGTCCGATGCTCGCCCAGTCAGTCTTATCGAGCAGTCCCTCAGCAACAGAGAGCATGGAATCAAATATCTTATGTACGAGAGCAGCTCCGCCCCTGAGAATACCCTCAAAGTCGATATTTTCAAGGAAATCGCCTATCTTTTCGCCTATTTTGTTGAAGTCAGTACCCTCGAGGAAAGATGTCGCAGTTGTGATAGCTCCCTTGATGATGTTCGAGAGTGTCTTTCCTATCTTTGCAGTGTCAATGTTATCGACAGCTCCGTTGAGAGCCTTGCTCAGACCTTCGCCGAGCTTCTGGAAGTCGAATTCCTCGGAAAAATCATACAGTACATCTGTGAGTATTCTTATTCCCGATGTCAGGGCTTTGCCGAGTTGGCGCCATTTTATCTTGTGAATAGCCCTGTTTAGCCCCTGGGCGAGCTTGCGTCCTATCCTGCCCCAGTCTATATCATCAGCGAATGTAGTTATCGCTCCGGTGACAGTATTGAGAGTTCCTGCAATAGAATCGCCTATCCCGCGCGGATTGAGCTCATCCGTGAAGCCGTTTATCAGGTCGGCAAGGTGCTTGACCTTTTCCTTGACCTTCTGCTCTGCCTTGTTCCAGTCCACAGAGCCGAGGACTTCATTGACCTTGTCCGCAAGCGCTCTGCCTGCTCCGGTCCAGTCGCCGTTCCGGATAGACGCTTTGAGACGCTCCGCCCAGTCGGGGAGCTCTGGTTCCGACATATCGAGCTTGCTGTAGTCAATACCCTGCTCGTCCTCGCTGTTATCAGAGAGGATGTTCAGCTCGTCTATCCCTGCGACTGTCAGTTTTGCCTTCTTCGCCGCAGCGGTGATGTCCTTTATCTTCTTAGTCGCGTCTGCCGCCTGCTTGTAGGTCATGCCGAAGAGTCCGGCAGTGAAGCCGGCTATCTGCTTCGATACGACCGCAAGCTTCTCCATGAAGCTGTCGAGCATGGGCATGATGTGCTGAATTATCAGCGTGAAGGCTATAGAGAGATTCGCCTTGACCTCGTTGAGCGACTTGGCAAACCGTTCGTCAGCGTTCGCCGCTTCGAGGAGCTCGTCCTTCAGCGCACGGAATGCAGCATACGCTCCGGCGGCAAGAAATACCGCCTTGAATGCTCTTTTCAGCGTCTCGCCGAGCTTTCTGACAGGCTTGGTGATATCGACGATATTGCCGATGAGCTTCTTCAGCTTCACCGAGGCGTTGCCAGTGACCTTGTCTATCAGCCCGTTCAGTTTCTTGAAAGCTCCTGAGAGAGTACCTGTTATCGTGCTCGCGACAGAGCTGACCGCTGAACCGATAGCAGGGTTCCCGCTTATAGCGGTGCCAATCATACCGGCTATACCGCCGAGACCGCCGCTTACGGCAGAGCTTATATCTGCCGCAGGTACGCTTGTCTTACCTGTTTCGGCCTTTGGGACCATAGCAGCCGGAGTTTTTACCGTCCGGGGCTCCGGAACTTTTACCTTACTGCCTTTTGAGAGCTTTGCGAGCCGGCTCTCCAGGTCGGCTATCTTCTTTTCGAGCTTGTCTGCACGGTCTGCCGCCGTACCGAAAGGGTCAGCTGCTGAGAGTTCCTGCCACGTTTTCTGCATCAGAGCCAGCTTCTCGGTCATGACTTCGAGCTGACCTGTGAATCTCTCTGCGCTTGCAGTCGGGAAGTCAACAGCTCCGAGCTTCTCCCGGATACTCTCCGCTATACTGCTCATTTTTTCCTCGACTGCGCGGAAAGCACTTTCCGGTTCGATATCGACCGGGATAGTTATGACCGTATGCGCCTGCTCTGTGATATCATGGACTTTCTGAGCGACATTCTCAGCCTTTACATCGACCGGGATATTCAGCGTCTCTTTAGCGTTCTCCGTTGTCTCATGGAGCTTTCCAGCGATATCCTCAGTTTTTACGCTGACAGGCACGTCAATAGTCTTCACCTTCTCAGCTGCACGCTTTATCGGCGCGGTTATTGAGTTTTCAAGCTCTCTGCCGAGGGATTCCGCATACTTTCTTGCAGAGGATATCGACCGTTCTATCTGCTCAGTCAGCTTGTCCTGGATAGTCAGATCAAGCGATATAGCACCTGCACTTGTTTCCGGCATACTCTCACCTCCTTGTTTTGAGTATAAAAAAAGTACCTAAAATGGTACTTGACATTTGTTAATATTGTGGTATAATATAAAAAAAGAGAGCACTGCATAGCCTTATGGCTCAGCGGTTGTCCTCAATTAACTGATTTCAAAAGAAATGACCGTCAACTTTGGAAGAGTGGGGCGGTTATTTCTTTTTTCTATTGCTGAGATCTATGATCGCGATTACAACTAATAACAAAGTAAGTAATTCAATGGTAGACATATCAGCTCACCTCGTTTCCGAGGAAAGTTTAAACCGCCTTGCCGCTGTATGCAATGCTCTCTGTTGATATTATATCACGGAGAGCATTTTTTGTTAATCAGCCAAACATAGCCGAAAACATCTTCTCAAACTGCTTCGAGAAGTCCTCCGGCTTGGCATTTGAAAGCATTTTCTTTGTCCGGAAACTCCTCCACTCGTTGTGTATCCTCATCTCATAAGGCGTGAACCGTTTTATACGGTCGCGGTCTTTCTCCTTGCGTATGAGCACTATCTGTCCGAGCGGAGTATCCTCCATAAGTCCACCTACAAGCAGCAGCCACTCGGAGTAGTGTATCTTCTCCTGCTCCGAGGGGAGCAGCTTATACTGCTTTGCTACTGACTGCGTGATGAGCTCTGCGTCATGCTCAAGGTCGTACCATACCTCACTGTTCGGGCTCGGGAAAGGAGTCCTTTTTCTCCTTCGGCTCTTCACCGGTCATGGCAGCGATAACGAGTTCAACGAGCTCCTGATACGCCGCGAACGGCATATCCATCGCTTCTATATCCTTATACTTATCGCCGAAAGCGAGCTTGAGAGCTTCCTCAACATTCTCAGTATCATCAGCCTCGCTGTTCTTGTCGCTAAAAAGCTTCAGTACCTTCTTGACGGTCTTTGTACGGTCATCGACCGGATAGACCTTCTCGCCTATTCTTATCTCAGGGCTGCCGCAGAGCAGCTTCTTGTCCAGTGTGTACATTCTTGCCATATCGCATTACCTCCATTTATCACACAGCGCCCGGTCATTCAGGATCGGACGCTGTTTCTGTTATTTCATTACTGCTTGGTTCATTCTGCGGCTCTGACGTTGCAGCATTCGTCAGGTCGCCGGTGTGAAAGTCGGCTTACCGTCACTCATTACATCGAACGCAAGAGGTGCAACGTTGCGCGAATCGCCTGCTCCCCACTCGGTAACGTTTACAACGCAGGGCATTGTAAGGGTCGCTCCGCTCGGGAAGTTCCACACGAACGTAGTCGAGCACTCGCTTCCCGTCTTGGTTGCTATGCTCTCGATGTAGTCGTTGCCGGCGTCGCCGACGTTGCGCTTGCCGCTTACAGATATTGTGATAGCCTTGCCGGTCACGAGACGACGTGTCCAACCCTCGGTGTTGAATGGGTTCCATTCCTCAACGTTGCCGTCGATAGTTACGGAGAATGTCTCCATATCAGCGATAGTCTTGAGGTTTGATGCTGTAGAACCGTCGCCTCCGATGATGTCGATGCTGAACTGATTCTCATAGCAGGGATATACTCCGCTTACGGGAGTTGTTGTTACATTGTTCTCATCAGGCATAGTTTATTCATTCCTTTCTGAATAGATAACATCAGCGTCTACGGTATACTCGCAGACGCCTTTTTCGTCTTTTCCTATGGCGCGGACAGCTTTCACGTCCGCGAATTTGATAATATGCGATCCTGTTGGCATATCACGCAGAGCCTGCACAAGTCCTGCAAGCTCGGCAGCCTTAGCTTCTGCCGTTGTGGGATTCTTGCCCCACCGCACAAGCAGTCTGAGCTTGGCTATCTCATAGCTCGGAGCTGTACCTATGCACTCACGCGGCACGAATTCTCCGCGCTGGTATACGCCTATGGTCTCGCTGAGTGAGCCGTCTATAGTCCCGGCGGTGATATCCTCGAAGCTGAGGAGTTCCGCGAGCATATCCGCGACTTCAAGCAGTGTAAGGTAGTTCACAGACCCGCCCTCCTTCTGAACAGCTCAGTGTATTTGTCGCGTATGAAGTTCTTCTTGTTTCCGCTGATATACGGTTCAAGCCAGTATGCGCCGGCATTTGTGTTTTTGCCTCTCTGAAAGTTGTACTCGGGGTGATAATACAATCGTCGAGCCTGCGGAGAGCCGGTTACAAGGCTCACTGAATAGTTCTCAACGCCGTTTATAATATCTTCAACCTCAACTGCAACAAAGGTCTGATTATTCTGCATATCTCCGCTGTCGAACGGCATTGTTTTAGAGTTCACAAGGTCAGTATATAGCTGCTCCATTGTATCGACAGCCGCGGCTTTTGCCGCATCGGATATGCGCTGTATCACAGCTTTGTTAAGCGTTACCTTGACTTTCATTATATCAGCTCCAGTCGAGTATAGTTGACTGTCCCGTCCGGGTTGCGGCACTTCTGACTTGCATATATATGGCGGTGTATGCCGCTGAGAACTTCAACGTCACCCTCGATATTATCAACATCTGTGGCAATGTCACCGTTGAAAAGCGCCGTCGCATTGAGCGTTATAAGCTGCTTGTCAGCGGTCATGCGCTGGTAGGTCTTTTCGGAGTAGTTGCACTTTCCCTCGAATATGACAGTGCGTTTGGGAGAGCCGTCCCTATTGAGACCGCCCTCCCTGTACACTGTTATCGGTGTAGTGCATACCTTATCCGGTACGAGCTGAGGATACTTCATTCACATCAGCTCCCTATAGCATAGTCCCGTCTGCATAAGCAGTCCGTAGACCTCGCTTGAAGTCGTAACACCGCCTACTGTGACTATCTTTGACTTGTCAAAGCTCATACTCACTCCGTTGATAGAATAAGCACTCAGCGGCGACTCGAGAAGCTCAGCGTTCTCGTAGCAGAAGTCCATGTGGAGCACTACGGATTCCTTGATGAGCTCCTGCTGGAACTCTGTCAGATTCTCAAAGCCGGTCTTGACGATCCTGTTGAACGTCAGACTGTCGATGTCTCTGCAAGCCCTGCGGATCCTGCTCTCAAGCTGGTCCGAAGGTATGCTGCCGTGGTACTCCCCAGGTCTCAGATACGCGCTCATGAACCCGTGTATTCAGTTGTATCTACATCAACATAGATACTGTCGACCTTGCCGTCTTTACCGTTCGGGAAGGTGAATACATCGGACAGTGCTCTATTCTGGTAGAGGTAGCCGTCACCCTTGGTATGACTGCCGGGAGCGAAGAAGTAGATGCTTGATATCTTCGGAACTACCTTTGTGGTAAGAGGAGAAGCGATGAGTACGTTGATCTTTCTGGAACCGAGAGCAGTTTTCTCATAGTAGCTGCCGAGGCTTGCCTTTACAGGTGAAGAAACAACTGTATAGACATATGCTCCCTCAGAACCAGAACGTGTATAGTAAGTCTTTCCGCTGACAATGTCGGTATCTTCAGTAAGAGCATAGTCAGCAAGCGCAGGCTCGAAGCCGCCGTCCTCCGGATCGAAGTTGAAGCGATCGTAGAAGCGTTCATCGTCGATAACTTCCATTACCGGTACGCCGTCGATGTCAGTAACTCTTGTCTCGAGGCCTGTTCCAGCGCCCTCTGCGATCTGCGTCATCTCGATCTTGCGAGTAAATGCCGTTGACTGTTCAAGCAGATCCATAACCTGAGACGTTACGTACATAATAAGTGCTCCCTGCGCCTTGTATCTTCTCAGCTTGCCGGCTGCAAGGAAGCCTTTGAGTTTATCAAATACGTTGGACTTTGTATAGGTGTTTGCCGCTGTCTCGCTGTGATATCCCTCAAGAGTCTCCGCCTTGGCAGCCGTCTTGGAGAAGAACAGAGCATCCTGCTCGGGCGACGCCTGAGTAGTCTCGAATGTGCGCGAGATATTCATGATAGATGCTGTCTGGTTTGTCTCATCGACATCAGCCTTGTCTACCAGGAACTCAATGTCTCTGTCGTGGGTAACTGTGAAAGGTACGTCCGTCTGAACATACTTTCCGGAATTCCAGCCGCCGTTTCTGTTATGAGACTTATAGCCGGATGTGGACTGCTGTGTGAAGTGGAAGGTCTTCGCGTCGAGCCAGCGGACATTAGTAGTCACGAAGGGGCTCGAAAGTGTTTCCTGGATACGGGATTCAAGAAGCTCGCTCTCCCACACCTCAGCATAGTTGTTTGTGTTAGGCATAAGTATTCCTCCTTAATGATTGAATCTATTCCAGCGTTTCTGCGCTGTAACCTTGGTTGAATTCGCATTCGGCTTAGGCTCGGGAGCTCCTACACGGAAGCCCGCGCTCTTTCCTGCATCAGCTTTCCATTCGGGGTGCTTTTTGAGGACAGCGGAAAGCTCTGTCTTGATGTCCTCATCATCGAACTCGCCGTCATTGTTCTTGGCAGCGTTCCTCATTGCGAGATATACAGCATCGTTGATAGCATCAGCCTTGAAACCGAGCTTGGCAGCGGTGTTCTGTGCTCTTGCCTCCTGGAGTTCACTCTTGAGGGATGCGATCTCTGCGGAGTTATCAGGAGCTGCTGTGGGAGTATTGCCGTCACTCTCGGTCTTAGGCTCGGGAGCTGTTTTCTCCTTCTCCCATGCGCGACGCTCCTTTTTGAGCCTGCGCTCGATGAGCTTGTCAAGTTCTTCCTGTGTCTTAGGAAGTGTATCCTCAGCCTGTCCAGTTTCACCGCTGTTGCCGTTCTGACTATCTGCCGGTGTAGTTTCACCTGTGGACTGTCCCTGTCCTTCTGCGGCATTCTGAGCGCCGTTCTGAGCGCCTGCCTTGTTCTTGTCGTCTTCGTTCATAAAATTATCCTCCTTCGTTAGGGTATAAAAATAGCACTTGCCGCCGGCATTAGTGTCGGTCGCAAATGCTTTCAAGCGTTATTCTGCTGTGCAGTCCCACACGGGAACTTCCTCGATTGCCGCCCTTGCTTCAAGTATAGCAAGGTATCTCTCCATAGCTTCAAGCTGCATTTTGTAAATGCTCTTAGGGCAGCGCGGTACAAAGCTCAGGTTCTCCCAGTTGTCGTACATCTTTTTCAGCTTCTTGTATCGAATTATCAGCTGATGATACTCAGCTGTGAAGCGCTCCTTGTAGTCCTCGGACTGCATAAGGTCAATAGTATCTTTCAGTTCCATTCTCCTCACCTCCTTCANNTGGGTATAAGAAAACCGCCTTGTTATGGGCGGAACTACAATTCTATTTTCCCTGACATCAGATCAGGAAGTAATGCATCTCTTAATTCTGTTAAGTACGCATTTTGCATAGTATTAAGTAATGCTATCTGATTTTTCCATACTGTAAAAAACTGTCTTAGTATATCCGGGAATATATCTTTATCATTGCACTTGAAAGTAAATTCATTTTTGGCTTTTGTAAATGTGATATAGTCCTCTGAAACAAAATCCAAGCCTAACGCTTTCATTTGTTTTACTGTTTCTGCTGAATGCTCCTTGCTTTCTTTGAATTGCTCAATGTTAAGCCCTAATGCTTTGGCAATTGTTTCATTAACTATCAGCTTGCATGAGTTCTGCATTCTTGTAATATAATTGATGTTTTCAACTATGTCTTTAAGTTCTCTGTGTGGGTGCGGCTCCGGCTCTTTGAAGCGAATATATCTGTTCGGCGCTAATGTGTAATTGCTTTCTGCAATTACTTCCTTTGATACAGCTATTGAAAAGCTCTCTATATCTTCGCATTCACCGCACAAACTTTTTATGAGATCATCACTGAGAACGTTAAACGTCTTTTTGTATACCCTGTTTGTGTGGCTTTTGCCGCCGAACTGCCCTCTTTGCTCTCGTTCTTCCTGCTCAGCCTTTTCACGGCAATTATACATTTTTACCACTTCATTTCCTTGGCTGAACAGATAGATACAAGTTGCAATAGACGTACACTCAAACATATTATCAGGCAATTCGACAACTGTTTCAAGCAGTCCACTGTCAACAAGATACCTTCTGCACTTCTGATCTGGCTTTGAATTTAATACTCCGCAAGGAAGAATAAACGCACATTTCCCGTTATCCGACATTTTTGATAAAGCCGAAAGAATAAACGCATAATTTGCGTTGCTCGCAGGCGGCATGGGTTTGCCTTGAAAGCGTTCATCTGCAAACATTGGTGCAGGCGATTCCCATTTTATATTATATGGCGGATTTGAGACTATTTCGTCAGCCATAATATTGGGGATTTCAGTTGTTTCCCTGACAGTTGAAAAATGTTCTCCGCTTGAAAGTTTGTAACATTTATACAATTCAAGCGTTAATACATTTCTGTTTATAACATAGCCGTTCATATTTCTAAGAGCCATATTAAAAAGCAGATACGGAATAACGTTTGTGTCAAGTTCTTCACAGATAAACAGCTTATCAGGATTCTTGCACCATTTCTGAATCGTCAGAGCGCCGGAACCGGCACAAATATCGTATACTACATTGCCGTCTGTTTCTGTAAGCTCAGAGCAGAGCTTGCATAGTGACTGAGGGGTGTAGTCCTGCTTCTTCTGTTCTCTGTCAGCTTCGTAGTATTGAAAAATCTTTTGAAGCCAGTCAACAGTCAGATCGCCGACCATATCAGAAAACAGACTGTATTTTTCGCAGTCATTACCCAGTACAGTTTTCAGCAGTTCTTCACCGAGTTTTGATACATTTTCTATTCCGAAAAGGTTTAACGTGCTTTCGCAAAGTTCTTTCAGTTCGATGATTATCACCTCCGTCAGGGTATAGAAAAACCGCTCATTTCTGGGCGGTTTCTGATATGCTTTTAATTTCTGAACGATATAATGTCGTGCCGTCTAAAGCTCCTTTGAATTTCAAGATGTCTATGCTATCTTCATTAGGTTCGTAATTATCATATGCTGATGTAAAGCAATCAACAAAATAATTCTGGTATACTTCGCCATCAACACATTCGATATTTACTTTCTTACCAACATACTCTTCAATAGCAATCATACTATCACCTCATTACTGTCAAGTGTCATTAGGCGTATATGGAGATAAATGCGTTTTGGTTTTTGAGTAATGAACTTTGACAAATGATGTATATTTTTTTAGCTTAGTATCATACGCTAATTCTTTCCCACAATCAAATATTTCTCTCGGCACACCTGCTCTATCAATACGAACGCTTCCTGTTGCATACCTTTGATTAAGTATTTCCTGTAATTCTGATTGTGAAACTAAGAAATAGCTTTCTTCTGTTCCTTTGGCTAAAAAAGTTTTATAAGCACTTGTCCCTTGATAATGGCGATTTTGAATATCAGGATTGATTGTTAAGGTAACATCGCCATTAGCTATCATTTCTCTTAGTTTCTTTTGATTTTCTTCATACTTAATTATATCATTTTTCTCCGCTTCTGTCAACTCGGCAGCACCATAAGACGTCTCTTTTCCGTAGTCGCGCTTCAACACTGTTGTGTCCTCAGCTGCGTTGGTCTGTTCGATGAAGTCTTTCAGCTTCCTCTGAGCCTGTCTGAGCTCGGCTTTTGCTTTCTTGACGTTGGCAGGATCAGTGAAGCCCTCGACCTTGCGCTTTGCCTTCCTGATCTCACGTTCAAGGGCTCTCTGCTGCTGTTCCAGCTTGTACCGGCGCTCTATCTCAGAGTTATCCATAGGCTCAGGAAGAGCGGTCACGCCCTCGATATGCAAACCCAGACCGTGCCGGCAGTTCGGGTGAAAGAGCCCATGCTCAATGGCACTGCTCAGCAGCGGAAACCACTTCCCGCAGTAGTTTGACTTGCCGTATTTTATGCCGTTTTCGAGCTTTGTCTCACCGCTCCAGTCGGTGAATGCATCGTTGATGTAAGCGCGTCCCTGCCACGGCAGACAGGTCTTGGAGCACATACCGTAGGAGCTGACCTGCACGGTATCATAGCCGCGAGCCTTCCAGCTCTCGGATTCGCCCTGCAATGCGGCACGGGTCGAAGTGGTACGAAGCACCATGCGAACGTAGTCAGCGATATTGACGCGCCTGCCGTCCTTGTACTCGATGCAGTTGATACCCTGCGCGAGAAAGTCCGCAACAGCCATGTCCACAGCCTTCGCGTAGCTGATACTGCCGGTCGCCATAGCGAGCTGAACGCGGTTGACAGTCTGCCGGTAGACGTCGTCAGTCAGTCGCAGAGCAGCCGTCTCGGCTTGCTTCTCGATGTTGGTAACGTCCTCGATGAGTTTCTCAGTCTTGGACTTGTCAACGCCGAAGAACTGCGGCTCGGGTGTGACCTCTGCCACAACGGCAGGTTCGGCGGTTACTTTCTCCCCGGAAGATTTTTTCGACGTTTCCGAGTGGCCCTGCTCCGGATTCTCTGCCGGTGTCTGCTGCTCTTCGGCAGCGGGCAAAGCCGCCGGCGCTGCCTTTTCCGCGCGAGCTTCTTCAAGTTCCTTAGCAGCTCCGTTCACACCTTCCTCGAACTGCTCCTCAAGAAGCTGACGGGTCTCGCTGTCGATAACGTCCGTGTACCTGTCCATGATTGCTTTCGACTGCCGGCGGAAGGTGTTGATGCTGCGGAGCTTCTCCGCCTGCCATGCGCTCCATGTGAAGCCTTCCTGCTCCTCTTCCTCCTTATGGTGTGCGAGGTTGCGCTTGAGGGAAGCTATCAGCAACAGCTCTATCCACTCAAAGATAGCAGCGATATCCTCGGGCTTGAGCATTACGGCTCACCGCCTACGCTGGGCTCGCTTGCCGACATGATGCCTTTCTCCGTCTTGATGCGCTGTACTTCGGCAGCCTTGAACTCGTCGTCCTTGCTGCCTCCCCAGAGTTCGTCAACTTGCGTCTCTGTTGACATGATACCGTAGGTCGCCGCCTTGCCGACCGTCTCGACGCGGCTGTCAAAGTCAGGAGCTCCGTACTCGCCGAAGCTGACGGTCACTTCGCGCTCGATAGGCTCCATATTGTGTATATTATCGAGCGTCATGAACACTGCATTGATGACCTTCGGCAAAACGTTTTCAAGAGCCGCTGTAATAGTATTCCGAGTATGCCCGGTGACGTCCTTTTTTTCGCGCTGAGCGTCTGCGCTGGACATCTTGCCAACGTCAATGCCGAGAGTAGCAGGAGACACAAGCCCCTGCAAGCACATCAGCAAAGCGTTCATATAAGCGCTCACGAATGCTTCATATTTGATCTCAGGCTGGATCGTCTTTATCTCTTGATTGTTCACGCCCTCAATGAGCGGAGCGCTGACGGATATATAGTTATTTCCAAACTGATTCGGTGCAAGAAGGCTTCCATTGTTCGGATCGCGCGGCATCATGCTCTCAGGGATATACTGCTTGACTCTGCCCTGTCTCACTGCGTCCCACCACTGCGATATGACTTCATCGAGTGCGTCGAAGCAGTCAGACCTTCCGCCATCGAATATAGACTTGCCACGTCCTTTGTATTTCTTGGAAGCGTAGAACATAAGCGGAACTGTAAGACTATAGTCTCCGCTGAACACGATGTATGGCTGAACCTTCACGAGGTCAGGTACTGTACTGAGCGGGACTTCATGTCCGTTCTCGTCGTACAATCTGCTCTCGATGAAGCCCTTACCGTAACGCTCCGATAGCATATATGTACGCTTTTTAGCCGAGTATTCCGTATGTATAATGACCTCATCGTCCTCATACTCGCAGCGTGAAGCTCCGACAAAACCGAGTTCTATTTTGTCGCCGTCAGCGGATACTCGGAAAGCTCCGTCGCCCTCGACAAGCGTATCAATGATAGCTTTTCCCACAGTTTCGACAAAGTCAATGTTCTTGGCAATGTCGTCCCACTCATCGGGAGCTTCGATGCCGTCCATATCAGACTTGACAATATATGCCAGAGTGTCCGCGATTATCGCAGGGATACCGCTGTGTACCTTACGAACAGAGCTGTCAGAAGGCACGCTCCCCCAGAAGCTGCCCTGTACGCCGTTAAGCTGATGAAAAAACTGGAACAGCTCGTTTGCGTCTCCTCTGTACCAGAGCTGCGAACGGATTATCTCAGTCTCACGGGTAGTATATTCGTTTATGTTGAAACTCTGCTGCGGGGCTGGATTCAGCCGAAGCCAGTTCTTCACTTTTTCTCTCACCCTTTCTCCTATAGTCTCAAATAAGCTCATTTTATCGCTCCTATCATTGCTTTATAAGGGAGCCATGCATACTGGCAGGAGTTGATGCAGTGATCGTTCCTGTCCTCGGGTTCGTACTTGTCTTCCTTCCAGCTGTAAACGTTCAGCTCGGCTATCAGCGTTCTGCAATGACTGAGTATAAAAAAATCACCGGCTGCCATCCAAGCACTCTGAAGCTGGATACGGTCGATGATCTTAGTCTTTTTGAAAGCCGGTATGAAATTGTATATGCAGCCTGTCAGACGCTTATACTTGCCGCACTCGGTTATAGTCGCCTGATCTGCACTGTCGATGTATACGTCGCGGGCAAATCCCCAGCGGCTGCGGTTTATTTCAAGGAAGTCCGTGAAGTCAACAGGTATGTCCGAAGGCGTTTTCGGTACCGTCAGCTCCGCATTGTTGAAAACTCTCTCATCAAGCACTATACACTTTCTGTCAGCCGTGATGCCGATGAACGTGAAAGCAATCGTATCAGGCGAGGTCTGAGAGTACGCAGTATCAAGAGCCGCAGAGAACAGCGTGAACTTGTACTCCCGCGCCTGCTGAGCTGTGATGATATTGCTGTCGCGGCAGTCGAAAATAACACCTGTTGCCTTGCCACGCTGCCCGAGTATCTTGTTCTTGTATAGCTTAGTTCCTTTCGGAGCTGCTGCTTTCTTGCGTTCGATGTCCTCTGCGGTCAGGCTTAGGTTGTCCAGGAACGAAAAGAACCAATACTTCCAGTGCGGCGTCGGCTCTTCCTTCAGGAGCTCGTCCATTATCTCCTTGGGGACATCTCCGGCATATTTGCTGTACGGTCGGGAGCGGTTAACGAATTCTTTGTAGACCGGAAGCGACGGATCGTCAGGGTTGAGCGTAGCAAGCAGATACTCGTTACGTGTGGATATCTCACGCACGAACTCAATATCAGCCGTATTGATCTCGTCAATGTATACACAGCCGAACTGTGCTCCGAGAGCCATTTCCCACTTGTCGCGGTTATCATAGCCGAGGATATAGATTATCTTTCCCTCGAATTTGATGTGCGGCAGCTTGAAGTCCTTGTCACCGTTTCCGCAGTAGACAGCATTGTGATGCAGGTCGAGGATACCATTGTCCTGCTGTATGATAGTCTCCTCAGCCTTGCCAGTAGTCTTGGCAGCAATGACGTGCAGCTTCTTCTGCGAGGCTGACACCATACGCATAAACTTGATGCCTGCTCCGACTGTTGTCTTTCCTGAGGCTGTCGTGCCGTCATTCAAGGAATTCAGCCGTCACGCCCTTAACTGTATTCACAAAATCAATATATTTTTGACTTAACGGAAAATTCCTCATCAGACCACCTCCAATTGCAGATCATACCCGATTGGTTTAGTGATACCGTGAACGTAGTTATAAACGGTCTTTTCGCTGATGCCCAGTGCGTTTGCCGCACATGATTTTGAAGGATATATTGCAACAACTACACCGTTCACGAGTTTTGCTATTCTTTTTCGGCATTTATCCTGAGCCTTAGTTATATTCTTATTGCAGTCTTTCTGATAATCAGGCTTCGTTCTATATGCGTGTTCACTGTTCTCTTGTGGCGTACACCATTCAAGATTGGAAACATTGTTATTATCTTTGTTTCCGTCAATGTGATTTACATACGTCTTTCCTTCAATCGGAGGCAAGAATGCTTCTGCAACAAGCCTGTGAACGTGAACGACTGTCGGTTTCTCATAAGCGACCTTACCTGTCCTTAGATTTACTCTCAGATAACCATTGTTTGCCTTACGTTTACTCAATATGATACCTGTTATATCACTTCTGACATTTCCATAATTACTTACAGAGTAACGTTCAAACCCTTTGATTTTTCTGTATTCTTCCATAGTTGATAACCTCCAACTTTTATTTTACTCTTCAAGCCCCTCACCGCCGATCTGATCCATTACGTCAGCAAGCTTTTGAGATGTATTGACCTCAGCTGTCACCTTGACAGTGTACTCACCGGTCATCTTATTCAGAGTGTCGATAGCTCTTATGCGGTCAGCGTCGAAAGTTCCGCCGCGTGCAATATCTGAAAGCATTGCCTGACGCTCCTTTGCGGTCATTATCCGCTCGTCCTGAGCCTTTTCATTAAGCTCGCGGATATACTCCACAATGCCACTAATTGCCACTAATTTGTAAGCATTGCCTCTCGCATATTTTTCAGAATACCCTGCTGCGATAGCTGCCTGTTCGGCATTACCGCTCTGAGCATATAACTCGGCAAACTTCTTCTGTCTTGTATTCACGGTAACACCGTCCTTTCGCGTATAACAGAAATACCCCGACTATTGCCGAGGTACTTCTGCTGAAAAAATAAAGGAGTGTTCACAATGTCGTCTGTGGTTGCAGAGGCGGGAGTCGAACCCACAATTGTCAGCTTATGAGGCTGATGAGCTGCCTTTACTCTACTCTGCCAGAGAGCGCCGGAGCTGCGGACTCCGGCAGGGGAAATCAAATAATGTGTAGAACAAAAGAAAGGAGACAACAAATGGAAAGCAGTAGGCGGAGGCAAAGGGAGTGAGGATGTGGAACACTCCCGAAAGTCCTTACCTTTTCCGCCTGCTTTCATAATACCACTATACCACATCAAAAGAGGCATTACAAGGCATTTTTAGGCACAGTTTTTCAACTGCCTTCTTTTGTTTCTTTCTTACAGTTCGAGGAGCATAGTTCATTATCTCGGCGGTCTGCTCTATCGTGTAGTATAAGACATACCGGTTGATAAGCACAGCCTCGAGGTCGTCGTCTTCGAGCTTCCAGATTGCCGCGAGTGTCTCCGAGAGTATGTTCGCGCATTCAAGTCTGAGGTCGAGAGCTTTGCGCTCGATGTCCGCAAGCTTCATCAGAGCGTTTTCTGTGCCGTTCTGAGCGCTGTCACTCTTGCCAGTATCATTACACTCCCAGTTCACTGTTAAGCCCTGAGCGCGTTCTCTACACTGCTGAGCGAGTGCGTCAAGCGTCTTGGCTTTTTTGTCTGCGTAGAAAGCCCGGTTGAGCCAGTGTTTGAGTTCGAGTTCTGTCATTTCTCAACCTCCACGAAATAGATCTCAGGGTTAAGACCGTGCTGCTTTATGTATCGCCACGCCTCAGCGCGGTCGAGGAAGGTCATAAGCCGTGTGGGAGTGTCGTGTATGTACGCGCCGGTGAGGTTATTCCTTATCCGGTAGCGAGGGACGAGCCACTTGCGGGATCTTACTTTCGGCATCAGTAACCCTCCATTCTTTC
>DEDQ01000026.1:0-137 GCA_002350065.1 Ruminococcus flavefaciens | reverse complement strand
TTCACCTCGCAGTATCATATCATCGGCAATCGCGTGCATATAACAGCATACATACGAATTGCCGCAGTCTTCTGTATAGTCATAGCACTCATAGCTTATCTTCATCAGGTCGTCAACTGTTTTCATTGTCAGCACCT
>DEDQ01000047.1 GCA_002350065.1 Ruminococcus flavefaciens | reverse complement strand
AGTACATTGATCAGCAGACGTATGACCGTCTTGTAAATGATGTTCCAGAGGAGCTTATAAACAAAGTAAGCTCCTGCTGCTGTGAACTTGCTGAGAGCATCTACACTTATGCTTCTATTACCGATGGTTCTGCCGTTGCTGGAGCAGGCACAATAGCATCTGAAAGCAACGGCAAGTACAGCGTTACTTATCAGAACGGCTCTGATCGTATTGGAGTCATATCTGCACGGCTTCATGGCGGGCAATCAGGTCTTGAAGATATATACGGCACCGTAATCCACAAACACCTTGATATAACAGGACTACTTTACAGCGGAGTTGATTAAATGTACACAAACCGTAAAGGCTGTACGATCTATGAAAAGACTGTACAGAACCGTTCACCCACTTACATACGTCATGAGACAGGCGAGATATATTGGGAAGAGACCACGGCGCAGAAGGACGGCTCTGACCGTTCTCCACAGAACGAAGCTTTCGTTTCAATACCTGCCGCGTCAATAGATTATGAGCCGAAAACAGGTGACAGAATAGTCGGAAACATTATCGCTGATTTGCAGCCTCCTGCAAATGCTATGACAATAATGTCTGCCGAGAATCTCTGTTACGGCTCACCTGCCGTGCAGCATTGGGAGCTGAATGCAAAATGATAAGATTCACAGGAATAACATTTGACCCGAATTTCAAGCAAAAAGCAGCAGCAAATTTTGAACGGACACAGAAATACATTGACAGTGAGACGTTAAGATATTCAGACCCTTATGTTCCTTGGAAAGAAGGCTTTATGAAGAAAAGCGGTAAAACAGGAACTGTACTTGGTTCTGGTGTTGTTGAATATACTGTTCCTTATGCTAAAAAACAGTATTACACCAACGCCGGAAGAGGAAAAGAGGGTCTTAACGCCGCAAAAGGAACAAAAGGTCTGCGAGGTGCCTTCTTCTTTGAACGCATGAAAGCCGACCACAAAGACGATATCCTGAGAGGAGTGAAAGGAAAGTGAGCGTATCACCATTGATCGAGTGTATCCGCAACTACATTCTCAGATTTCCTGAGCTCAAAGACGGATATCTGCTTGTGGACATTCTCGGCGACAAGCCTATAGAATATACGATAGAAACTGTTCCGTGCGCCCCTGTTGTCCGGAAATACACTGACGGGAGCTGCATGAAGCAGTTCCTTTTTATATTTGCAAGCCGCGAGTTTTTCAGCGAGGACGTTGCTCAGAATATCGAGAATCTCGGCTTCTATGAGAAATTCGAGGACTGGATAAAGGAGCAGAACGATGAGGGGATACTCCCCGACCTCGGAGATGACCGCGAACCTGTCAGCATTGAAGTCCTCACGGGCGGATATGCGTTTGAAGCCGATACCAATACAGCACGTTATCAGATACAATTACGATTAACATACGAGGAGGAATAAATATGCCGAATCCTAAGATTGTCGAAAGACACAAAATACTCGCATTTATGGGTGTGGTTGGAACAGGAAACACTGTTACCTATTACCGCATAAAGAAATTCACACAGTTTGCCCACAGCAAGAACCCTATCGAGTACAACAGGCAGTACGTCGATGAACCATTCCAGCAGACTGATGTTGTAGGCTTTGCTCCGTCATATGCTTACGCATTCGACAAGCATACTGATCTGCCGGTGCAGTCCGACATTGTGGATATCACCAACGGCGAAATGCTCGGCGATGATGCGATCCGCTCTTTCATCATCGTTGACACAACGACTGCTACAGAGAGCAGCGGAACATATACTGCGACCGCTATCAAGCGTGACTATTCTGTTATCCCCAACAGTGAAGGCGATAACATCAATATCTACACCTACAGCGGCAATCTCAAAGCACACGGTGAGCAGTCTACGGTCAGCATATCCAGTACCGACGACTGGCAGACGGTGACAATAAATACATGAACTGCCGGGGAAGTGTCCGACTCTGAGTCGGACAGCGACCCCGAAGAACAGAATGATACTTCCGATGAAGAACCGGAAGAAGACATAGAATCTGATGATCTAACGGAGGAATGAGCCTATGAGCCTTAAATATTGGGAAATTAATGGTCAGCACTTTGCTTTTGACAATCAGGACGCAGAATGCATGAAGCGTTATGAAGATGCATTTGATGCTATGCTTGAAGAATCAAACGCTCTTCCTAAAGACGGGAAAGCTTCTGAACGCATAATTGCATACTGTCAGGTATTCAGGAATCTTTATGACCGATTATTCGGTGAAGGCAGTGCTGAGAAAATATTTGCAGATGTTCCTATGAATATCGAACGCTACAATGAGATATATGAAAACTTCCTTGATTTCGTGCAGGAATGCAATAATGAGGGCGCGAAGAAGTATGCAGATCTCATTTCAAAGTACAAACCTAACCGTCAGCAGCGCAGAACTGCTGCTAAGAAGAAATGATAAATGCGCTGTATGAGCCGTTCCCTGAGAGTATTTTCGTTGACGATATCGAATACCCGATAATCACGGACTTTCGGGAATGGTTCAGATTCGCTGATATGGCGGCGGATACGGAACTCTCTGACCGCGACAAGCTCCTTATGATGACGCAGTGGCTCCTCGAACCGCCGGAACGAATAACGTCTGAACTCGTGACGGCACTTTGTGATTTCTACAAGGCAAAAGCTCTTGAACGTGAAAGTCCTGAATACGATGACGAGGACGACGAAGACGAGGACTATAGTCCTTCTCCCCTGCCTGTCCTGAGCTGGAAGATAGACGCACCGTATATCATCGGTGATTTTCTTCACTATTACCGCATCGACCTGCTGACCGCAGAAATGCATTGGTGGAGATTCCGGATACTGTTCTCGGCTCTGCCTGACGATTCGCAGATGATGAAGCGTATCGGCTACAGAAGCGTTGATATCGGGCAGATAAAGAGCGAATCCGAGCGCAGGCGCATAATGAAAATGAAACAGCTCTATGCACTGCCGTTCGAGCTTGACGAGGATGACATCGGAGCTGTATTCGGAGGTGCAATGTGAACATACGCATACCGCCGACTGAAAAGAAATGGCTGCTCTGCCCTTACTGCGGAGCTAAGACCGTACTCTATGACAATGTCGCCGAATGCCGCGGTGTGTATATCAAGTGTACACGCGGCTGTAAGGCAACATTTGAAGTAAAAATCAAAAACGGAAAACCAATAGTACACTGAGCCTATGAGCCGTACTGTTCCATGCCGTAAGGAGGGATAGTATGGCTTTTGACGGCACACTAAAATTTGATACTGCGATAGATAAGACCGGCTTTGAAGCTGGTCTCTCTGCGTTAGGCAGTCTCGCTAAAAAGGGCATGGCTGTTGTTACCGGAGCTGTCGCCGCAGCAGGAGCAGGTGTAGCAGCTCTTGGCGGTTATGCTGTCAGCGTAGGCAAAGACTTTGAAAGCAGCATGGCTCAGGTCATTGCGACAATGGGTATCACTAAAACGTCAGTTACAGAAGACGGCGTGAACAGCTTTGAACTGTTAAAAGAAGCGGCAGCGGAAGCCGGTGAATCAACTACTTTCTCGGCATCAGAGGCGGCGGACGCTCTGAATTACCTCGCACTTGCCGGATATGATGCTGCAAAGGCTGCTGACGCACTTCCTGCCGTTTTGAATCTTGCGGCGGCAGGCGGAATGGAACTTGCCTATGCTTCTGACCTTGCAACTGACGCTAAGGGCATTTCAGAGACATATCCGGAAATAATAAAGGTCATCGGCGAACAGCTCCCGAAGATAATAACGGCGCTGACAAAGGCTATCCCTCAGATAGAAAAAGCACTTGCTAAGATACTTCCGGAGCTTGTGCAGTCAATTGCACAGGCAGCTCCTCTCGTTGCTCAGACATTCGCGGATATAATGCCCGATATTCTTCATGCGATAGTCGATGCTCTTGATGAGATGTATCCGGCAGTCCATGAGGCTATAGTCGAGCTGATAACCTCACTTGCTGATTTGCTTCCAGTGATTCAGGAAATGTGCTCGGAGCTTTCACCTCTATTGCTTGCGACACTTACTGATATAATAATAGACTTAGCTCCTGATATTCTTGAGCTTGCCGGAGGCGTTGCCGCGAGTATCATAAAATCGACGATAGAGATAATCATCTCGCTCGTCGGCAATCTGCTCACGGCGCTCGGTCAGAGCCTTGCAGACATCGGCGATATCCTCTCCGACGTTCTTATTTCGGCAAAGGAAAAGGCTGTAACCGGCGTGCAGAACATCATCTCGAACGTTATGGAATGGCTCGGTACTCTGCCTGATCGAGTAGGCACAACGCTCGGAAATGTCCTTGGAGAAATTGCTAAGTGGGCGGTCGAAGCGCCTGAGAAGGCGAAATCTGCGGCAATCGAGCTGTATAACAACGTTACGGAATGGTTTAGGAAGCTTCCTGAACGGACAAAGGCTCACCTCGACGACGTTCTCCCGAAAATCGTGGAATGGGGAACAAACCTCGCGGCAAAAGGTAAAACAGCAGCAACGGAGCTTTTTGATTCTGTTGTGAACAAGATCAGTGAGCTTCCGGACAAAATGCTCAGTATCGGACGAGATATCGTTACCGGCATCTGGAACGGCATTTCCGGCGCTAAGGACTGGCTCACGGGTCAGATATCCGGCTTTGCGGACGGCGTAATTTCCGGCTTCAAGGATTCCTTCGGAATACACTCGCCTTCAACGCTTATGCGGGACCAGATCGGCAGATATCTTGCTGAGGGTGTCGGCGTAGGATTTGCCGAGAATATGCCCGACCTATCCGCAATGGCGCAGTCGGCGGTTGACAAGCTCAGCGAGGTCAATATTCCTGAGATTGAAATAGATATCCCTGACGTTGACATTCCTGACGGCGACCGCAGACCTCCCCGCATACCGCAGATAGACAGCACTGCATATCAGGCTCTCAGCGGCATCGGAAGTCTCGACCGGAACATTGCTCCGACCTCTACGGCGGAGATAATCAACAACTACAGCTATTCGACCACAACCACGAATAATAACAGCTCTGCACCTGAGACAGCTCCCGCAAATATCATCTTCAATGCCACACTCAAGGTTGGCGAGGATGTTGTCGCTGAAGGAGTTGTAGACGTAGCTGCCGACAAACTTGATGAGCGTCAAGGCGTTACGGTCGAGCTGAAGAAAAGAGGTCTTGCACGATGAGTGAAGGGATTTTCGTAAACGGAGCTCACTCCTACGGCACACATAAGCTCCGCTGTATCAAGCGTAACATCGGAGAGCCTAAGAAGGACGACTACACCGAGCGAGTGCCGTACAGCAATATCGTCTACGATTTTGGAGGACTTTACGGTGAACAGACCTACGGCGAGCGTCAGCTTTCGTACACGTTCGAGTTCATGTGCTTCGACCGCCACAAGGGACAGGAGCGCATCGCACACATAAAGAAATGGCTTCACTGGACAGGCAGTGAGACTTTCTACGATGATCTCATGCCCGACTACCATTTCAAAGCTCGCGAGCCTACGATATCATGGACGGAAAAACACGGCGTATACACAATAAACGTAGCGTTCCCTGCCGCTCCTGAGATGTGGGCGAATACAAGTGCGAATCCAACTCCAACGCCTACGGATTACGTCTTTCCCGATGTCAACGGCGACGGTCAGGCGAATTCAATAGATGCTTCTATGATTATGGAAGCATATTCTGCTATTGCAACAGGTCAGGACCCGGGGCTTACTCCGGAACAGCTCAACGCCTGTGATGCAAACCGTGACGGCACGATAGATTCGAGGGACGCTTCACTTGTATTGGAATTCTATTCATACACGGCAGTCGGCAGATACAAGAATAATCCCGACGGCTGGAAAGAATTCATGCGTGACAGAGAAAGCGGGGTGATATGATATGTACAGAGTTAAGCTTAATGACGACTACATACACGAACTTGACGTAAACAGCAATAAACGGCTGTCTGCCGGAGTTCTTGCCGAGAAAGTGAACCAAATACCTTCGTTTTCGTTCACTATCCCAATTATGAATCCGGCGTTCTCGCAGGAGCTTCACGACCGCGTTGACGAGGTAAAGCTCCGTAACACCAAGACCGCCGAGGACGAATTCGAGGGGCATCTGCTCTCACACAGTCAGAGCATGGACAGCAGCGGCAAGCTCTGCATTAAGTGCATCGCGGAGGGGCATCTCGGTTATCTCTGCGACAGCATTCAGATGTATCACAACTACGTCGATACCTCACCGGAGAGCTTCCTGACGGCTTTGCTGACTGCTCACAACGCACAGGTGACAGCTTCCGGACACCCCGAAAAGACAATTACTCTCGGCACGGTCAGCATCACCAAAAGCGACTACCGCCGCAGTAAAACGACTGCTTACCGCAACACGCTTGAAGAGATCCGCGTGAACCTCATCGAGCGCATCGGCGGCGAGATTCGTGTCCGGCGCGTGAATGGCTCGCTGGTGCTCGACTACCTCGACCGAATCGGAAGCAACTCAGATACAAAGATTGAGCTTGCCAAGAACATGAAGTCCCTCACCGTTGACATCGACAGCTCGAACATCATCACAAGGCTTATCCCTCTCGGAGCTCAGCTTTCTCCCGGGGACAGTGCCGAACGTCTGACTATATCCTCGGTCAACGGCGGAAAGCCCTACATCGACGATACTGCCGGAATCACAAAATACGGCATAATCGCAGGTACGGTCGAATTCGACGATATCACGGTTGCCTCAAACCTAAAGAGTGCTGGACAGGAGTACCTTACGAATAATAATCGCATACGCAAGGCTTATGAATGCCAAGCGCTTGACCTCTCACTTATTCAGGAGGACTATCAGGCTCTTGTCTGCGGCAACAGCTATATCTTCAAAAATAGCTTTATGGGACTGAACGAGCGTCTCAGGCTCATTGGTCGGACGGTCGATATCTATAAGCCGTATACTCCTACGCTGAAGATTGGCGATAAGACTGTGCGTATTACTGATGTCGCAACCCGGACGGCTAAGCTTATCGAATACGACCTGCCTCAGCAGAAGAACGAGATACTCGCCTCAGCCAAAGGCATAGCGACAGACATTATCAATGCAGGAATAAACGGATATGTAGTTGTAAACTCGAATGAGATACTAATCATGGATACGCCGAACAAGTCCACAGCTACCAAAGTATGGCGCTGGAACTC
>DEDQ01000003.1 GCA_002350065.1 Ruminococcus flavefaciens | reverse complement strand
TTTTTTCTCACCAACACCCCCGAAAGAAAGATATATAGGCTTTGTCAACAGTCTATCGGGGGTGTTGGTGAGAAAAAACGGAGCTAAAAGTTTTAGGGAGGGAGTTTGAGGGAGGACCCTTTTTCAAAAGGGTCTCTCTCAACAAATTACACATATACTGAAAACAACGGCAGGGAAAGAAGAAAAGGATACTAATAATACACTGAAAGGAGCGATTTGGAATGCCGATACGCATATCATCAGAACTTCCGGCGTTCAAAACGCTTGGAGAAGAAAATATTTTTGTTATGTCCAAGGAGCGCGCGGAGCATCAGGATATCCGTCCGCTTAAAGTAATTATCCTGAACATAATGCCCAAAAAAATAGAGACCGAATGTCAGCTCCTGCGACTGCTCAGTAATACGCCATTGCAGGTGGATATCGAGCTCCTGCAAATGGCTTCTCACGTTTCTCGGAATACCTCTCACCACCACCTCGAGGAATTCTACAAGACCTTCGATGAGATAAAGGACCGCCGCTATGACGGCATGATAGTCACCGGTGCGCCGGTCGAGCTCCTCGAATACGAGCAGGTGGACTACTGGAAGGAAATTACCGAGATTTTCGAGTGGTCGAAAACTCACGTATTCTCGACTATTTACATATGCTGGGCGGCTCAGGCGGGTCTGTACTACCACTTCGGAGTCCCGAAATACCCCCTCAAGCAGAAGATGTTCGGCATCTTCCCCCATAAGGTCGAGATAGAAAACCGTCAGCTCCTCCGCGGATTTGACGATATATTCTTCGTTCCGCACAGCAGAAATACCGAAGTCCGCCGCGAGGACATCGAAAAGGTGGAACAGCTCGAGATACTTACATCGTCCGAGCTCTCCGGCGTTCACATCGTCGCCAACAAGAACGGCAGACAGTATTTCATCACCGGTCACTCCGAATACGACCGCGATACCATTGCCGCTGAGTATTTCCGCGATGTGGATAAGGGTATCGACATTCAGATACCCTATAACTATTTCCCGAATGACGACCCGAAAAATACTCCCGTTTTCTCGTGGCGCTGTACCGCAAACCTCATGTTCTCAAACTGGCTCAACTACTGCGTCTACCAGAAAACTCCGTACAACCTCAACGAGCTCGAGATAAGAAGCTGGACGTGGGAGACCCAATTCTGAGCCTATTAAAAGGAAGTGAATCGAATGTTCGGCAACAGAGAAACTATTGACGAATCCTCATACCGTATGATAGACGAATCGGATACCGATATCGTCGATGATATAAAGGACGAAAAACGTTACGGCTCTCACGCGGGACACCTCTGCGACGAGGGAAATTTCCACGAGCGCTACGATAAGTGGTCCGGCGGAGCCTACAACCGCACTCCGCAGAGCAATGTCTACCCGAGCCCTACTGCTCAGCAGACCATGCAGTACCCTCAGCCGACACAGCAGATGTCTGCTCCCGCTCAGCCGGAAAGGCAGATGCAGCGGACCGTCGTTAACGGCAGGACCTACGAGAGACCCGCAGACCCCAATGCAAAACCTACAGCTTCACCAAAGGCAACGGCGCTGTTTATGGTGCTGCTTATGGTAGGTCTGTTATCGCTTTGCAGCGGCTCTCCTCTAACGCTGATAGTGTCTATATTCATGGGCGTGATGATACTCAAGACCTCGGCAAAGGGTCCGAGCACTGAAACTGACAAAAAAGTAAACGCTCTCACGGCTGTTGCAATAGTGGTGATAATTTTCAGCGGCGTACTCTCGTGCGCAGGTATCAGCGCTCTGAAGTCTATCGCCGAATTATTCAAGGAAATAGAGGTGGCTTAAATGGACTACCAGTATAACAACAATTTTCAGCAGTACAATATGCCGCAGAAGCCTCCTAAAAAGTCGATAGCTCTCGCTCTAACCGGTTTTATCCTCAGCCTCACAACTATGCTGCTGGGCTGCTGTGCGGTTATTCCCGCAGTGGGAATGTTCCTGTTCGCTGTCTCCTTTGCAGCGCTGCTGCTGTGTATTCTCTCGCTCTGTCTGAAAAAGGGCGGAACAGCCTTCGCGATTGTCGGAGCTGTCATCTCTTTAATGATGTGCGTGGTGTATCTCCTGTCGTTTACCGTATTCAAGGGAATAAACGAGGACGTTCTCACTTTCTCGCAGGACCCGCAGAAGTATATCAACGACTACCACGAGACCGGCGAGATCCCCGAGGAATTCTCGGAATACTCCGACCCGAAGTATGACTGGGTCTGGAAATCAATGGACCTTGAAAGCTTCGAGGATTTCTACAAGGAGTTCATCGAACAGTACGACCAGCAGTACAGCTCCTACTCTTACGGCTATAACAGCGGCAGTGAGAGCAGCGAAAGCAGCGGCGATCCGGAAGAGTCCACTACTCTCCCCGACAATTACGGCGAAGCTCCGATAACGATATAAAAAATCCGGCTAATGATATTGTAGGTGGCGATGCCCACATCGCCACGTCACATATTTTCCCGGGCTGATGTGGGCATCAGCCCCTGCATGATAATTACGTTTCCGGCAATAAACAACATTATAATGAAAAAAGGACCATTTAAGGTCCTTTTTTCATTATATCATTATATTTAGGGGGACCGAAATCTCACGATTCCGGGAGCTCTGCTATAAGACCGGCGTCAAGCTTCTGGATAGTAAGCGCGTCTCTCGGAGTTACTCCGTCGCCTCTGTTATATACATCAGCGTTGCTGAGCGCCTCAGCGCTGAGGTTGTACTTGTCCTTGTTGCCGACATACTGGAGAATCGCAACTGAATCTGCAATCGTTACGTTTCCGTCAAGATTAGCGTCGCCGAGCTTGACGTTAACAGGTGCAGTTGTTGTTGTCTCGGTAGTTGTTGTTGTCGTGGAAGTTGTCGTCGATGTTGTTGTCGTTGCCGGCTCTGTTGTTACAGGTATTACCTCCTTGTCGCTGTAAACCGCGGGAGCGCTTGCCTGTGAGATGCCCGAAGCCATATGGTAGCCGAGTGACTTATATGTGCCGTTTGCCTCTGCGAATCCCGCAGGAGCCGGTGAGCCGTCGGACTTTCTCCATGCTGTGTGGAAGTCTGTACCCATTGCCGGAACATCGAGCTTCATGAAGTCGGAATCAGCAGGCTTTACAACGTCGCCTATTTTTGCTCCGCTGGTCATGTCTACCTGATTCTTGTTGTAGTAGTAGTTTCCGTTGTTGTTGAACTGAATGGAATTGCTCATCTTGCCGACGAATTTATCAGTCGCGAGCTTGATTCCGGGAGCATTGGTCTTGGAGACCTTGCCTGTGTTGTAGTAGGACATCAGGTTCACAAGCGTTGCATCTGCTGCGCATCTGTAAACGAAGTAGTTGCCCTTGCCCTTGCCGCCGATGCCGTTGTTGTAGGCTGTGCAGTCCTTCATATCGCCAAAGAGCGGGTTGTTGTTGTCGGTGAAGCCGCAGTTGAGGTTCTCGAATGCGAGACAGTTCTCGACCTTGTGACGAGTTCCTACTCCGCCGCCGCCGAGCTTGAAGCCGTTGCCGTCGCAGTCGCCGTAGCCCTTTCCGTTCTCGGTGAAGCCGTTGCGGAATGCGATGCAGTTCCTGATAGTCACCTTGCCGATAGGTCCTGTTGCCTCCTTAGCGTAGAGGTCCCAGCCGTCGTCGGAGTTATTGTATGCCATACAGCCGTCAAAGACGTTGCCCTCGCCGCAGGTGAGCTTTGCAGCAAATCCGTCTGCATTCTCCATAGTTGCGTCGTCGCAGTTATTGCGCGATGTGCAGTTCTTTACAAGGTTGTTTGTAGGCCACTGCGAAATGCTTGTATATGAGCCGTTGAGGCGTGATATCTGGAGTCCTGTGTCCTGATTGCCGTTGAATACCATCATCTCGATGATGTTGTTATCGCCCGAGAGAAGCATTCCGTTGTCGCCGGCATTTGCTATCTCGAAGCCGTAGAAGTGCCAGTATGAGCCGTCGAGCACGAATCCTCTTGCAGAAGCGTCAACAGCCTGTCCGGTGAAGTCGAACTTTACCTTTGCTCCCGGATATGCGGCAATTGTCTTGTAGCTGCCCGAAGCTCCGGCATTGCTCTCCTCGATGAGAATGGTCTCTGTATACTTATATGTACCCTCGAGGAGGTAGATATAACCTCCTGCCGGCACATTCTTTATCGCTGTGAGAACGTCTGTCGGCGAAGAAACTGACTTGCCGTCTCCGCCGCCGCTGGGTGAGGCGAAGATGACGTTGCTGCCGCTGAACGGATAATTTCCGTTTGATACGGGGATATACGGCTGATTCTGAGTAGTTGTGGTAACTGCCGGCTGAGCCGTTGTTGTAACAGTTGTAACTACCGGCTGAGTTGTGACCGGTGCCTGAGTAGTTGTTACAGGAGCGGGGGTGTTGTCCTCCTTAAAGCCGCTGCCGATAGCAGTTATGCTGTCCTTGTAGGAAACGAGTGCGCTCTTGAGTGCATCGTTCACGGCATAGCTTGCATCGTCAACGCTGTTGTCGAACTTCCACTTGAAGTCGCCGCCGTCAACGCGTCCTGCGTTTGCAGTTACGATGCCGGGAACGTCCTCTGCCTTGTCGGCTGTGTAGTTGTACATTACGTTTGAATCTGTATCAAAGTTGTTGTATGCTGTGCCGCCCTGCTTTGTCTTTACAGAAGCGGGAACGGATTCGTTTCTCGATGAAGCGGCGTATGCGTCGAAGTCGGAGTTGTTCTGCTGATATGTGACATAGCCCTTCTGACCTGTCATGTAGTTGCCGTACGCCTTGATGATACCGCCGTCCTCGCCTGAGAATGTTGCGGCAGCAGTTCCGTTGGCGATGTCTGTGCCCTGCATCGAGCTGAGCATAGGCGATTTGCAGTTTCTGAAATAGTTGTTCTCAACGAAGCAGGAGGCTCCGAGAGTAACGCCTACTCCGTACTTTGCATTGCCGTCGAAGTAGTTGTTGTAGCAGTGAACAGAGCACGTTCTGATTCGCGGGTGGCGCGAATCAGAGTGGTCGTACCAGTTGTGGTGGTAGGTGATGTAGTTGCTGGTAGTCTCGTCCTTCATGCCCTGTAAATTACACTTTCCGTTGTCCCAGAAGTGGTTGTAGGAATGTGTAACATAGGTGGACTTTTTTGTATCGAGTGCGCCGTCGCCCTTTTTCTGGTCAGCGTCACTTCCTGCGTCGCCGTAGAAGAAATCGCAGTTGTGTACCCATATATGGTCATTTCCCTGCTGGAGTCCGCAGTCGTCGCCTTCGCTGCTGTTGCAGTTCATGAAGCCGATATTTCTTATCTCGCAGTTGGAAGTGTTCTTGAGAACGAGTCCGAAGCCGTTGAAGGTCGTGTCGTTGCCGATGCCCTCAACAGTGAGTCCGCAGGTCACGGTATCTACGTAGAGGTCGCCCTTTGTGAGCACAGAGGGGTCGGTTATATTGCCGATGAAGCGGAGACAAACAGGTCCGCATTTTGTATTGCTCTTGAGTCCGAGAATGATGTTCTGAACGCCTGTGAGAGTTGCGGCGCTGCCCTTCTTGTCAGGGAGCGAAACTGTAACGCTGTCTTTATTTGCATTTGTAACGTATATTACGGTAGCATTGCTCTTGAGAGTTCCGTCATCGTTGTATGCGCCGGAAGAAGTGCCGTTCTTGAAGCCGAAGCCGGACCTGTCGTGTGCCTTGGCTGTTATCTGCTTCTCGGCAGCCTTCGAGCCGTCCTCATTGCCGTTGATAACGGGAACTATCTTCATTGTGTGGCTTCCTGCCTTCAAGCCGACTGCATCGGCTCTCATGAAGCCGGGGTACTGTCTTATCAGCATCGAGTCTATCTTCTTGCCGTCAACGTATACGTTGTAGCCGGAAGCTCCTGAAACTGATGACCATGTAGCATATATGCCCTCGCCATATCCTACAGCTGAAAGCACCTTGACGCTGCTTTCAGCTGCGGCGGCTGTCACCGCCATATCAGAGAGGTTTGGTATTAAAGTGGTCGTTATCGTGCCTGTGATCGCTGTTACCGACATTACTGCCGATGCCGCTGCAGCAGCGGCTCTCTTGCTAAAAGAATGTTTCATTTCAAATTCCCTCCAAAACCAAATAATTAAAATATTCGTTTTGAATGTGACTATCACATTCTGAATTCCCCAGTGTTTCCACTACTATGTATTATATAACACTTTCGGGCGGAAAGCAATGATGTATAATGCTCATTAACTGATTTTTTGTGCCGTGATGCAAAAAGTTGTCCGTTCAATACGTCATATCATTTTACAGCAACTAAAGAACAGCAGGCACGGGCGGACAATATCCGCCTCTGCAAAAAAATAAAGGACAGGCGAATTCGCCTGTCCTTGAATGCTTTTTAGCTGAGCGCTGCCTTGAGAGCTTCTGCTCTGTCGGTCTTTTCCCATGCAACACCGAGGTCCTCGCGTCCCATGTGACCGTATGCAGCAAGCTGTCTGTACTGCGGCTTTCTGAGGTCGAGCATCTTGATGATAGCCGACGGTCTGAGGTCGAATACCTTTGAAACTGCCTCTGAGAGCTTGTTCTCGTCTGCCTTGCCTGTGCCGAATGTGTCAACAAGTATCGAGATAGGCTGAGCTACGCCGATAGCGTATGAGAGCTGTACCTCGCACTTGTCTGCAAGTCCTGCCGCAACGATGTTCTTTGCGATATATCTTGCGGCATATGCAGCGCTGCGGTCAACCTTCGTCGGGTCCTTGCCGCTGAATGCTCCGCCGCCGTGACGTGAGTATCCGCCGTATGTATCAACGATTATCTTGCGTCCTGTGAGTCCGCTGTCGCCCTGAGGTCCGCCGACTACGAAACGTCCTGTAGGATTGATGAATATCTTTGTGTTCTCGTCCATGAGCTCTGCCGGAATTATCTCGCGGATAACGGTCTCTTCAATGTCGCGGCGGAGCTGTTCAAGTGAAATGTCAGCCGAATGCTGTGAGGATACGACAACTGCATCAACGCGGAC
>DEDQ01000050.1:90524-99296 GCA_002350065.1 Ruminococcus flavefaciens | reverse complement strand
TCTAAAACCGTCCCTTTATTATTATACGTTGTAGATTATCTCGGAATATGTCGGTATCGGCCAGTAGCTGATAGGCATATTGATCTCTATCTCGTCAGCGATACTTCTCATGATGTCCATTTCAGCGAGGACGTAGTCATGGTAGTATTCAGCCTGCTCGAGAACACCGCCTATCTCGCAGGCAGCAGCGACTTGTTTTTCGAGGCGCTCGATCGAGTCGTAGAAGCGGTCACAGAGGTCATTGAGCTTGCTGGCTATCTTCTCCTCGGTCTTGGCAGTGAGCCCAACAGCCTTCTTGCCTGCAATGCCGACGCAGAGCTTATCGAGGTATTCGAGTGAAGCGGGCAGGAGCTGCTTTCTCGCCATCTCGATCATAGTGCGAGCCTCGATGCGTCTTGTCTTGGAGTATTTTTCAAGGTGTATCTCAGTTCTCGCAGTGAGCTCTTCCCTGTTGTAGATGCCGAATTTACGGAGGATACGGAGATTCTTCTCGTCTGTATAATGTGGCATACAGTCAACAGTCGAGGGATAGTTGGGAAGTCCGCGTCTCTCGGCTTCCTTGACCCACTCGGGAGAGTAACCGTCGCCGTTGAAGATGATACGGCGGTGCTCCCTGAGGACATTTTTGAGGAGCTTCTTTACCTCATTCTCGAAGCTCTCGGTATCCTTGAACGGTTCAAGTATCTCAGTGAACTGGCTGAGCTCCTCGGAAACGATAGTATTGAGGAGAGTATTCGGGCACGCGATATTATCGGAGGAACCGACCATACGGAACTCGAATCTGTTGCCGGTGAAAGCGAAAGGAGAAGTCCTGTTTCTGTCTGTGGAATCCTTCGGGAACGACGGGAGAGCATTCACGCCTATCTCGAAATTCTTAGCCTTGGTCTTGTAAACGCCGTCCTCCTCAATAGCCTTGAGGACCGCGTCGAGCTCCTCGCCGAGGAACATGGAAATGATAGCCGGAGGAGCCTCATCAGCGCCGAGACGGTGGTCATTTCCGGCAGAAGCAGCGGAAAGGCGCATGAGGTCGGCATATTCGTCAACGCCCTTGATGAGAGCGCAGAGTATCGTGAGGAACTGGAGATTCTCCATAGGAGTATCGCCGGGGTCGAGGAGGTTCTGTCCGTCATTGGTGGACATTGACCAGTTGTTATGCTTACCCGAGCCGTTAACGCCCTCGAAGGGCTTCTCGTGGAGGAGGCAGACAAGTCCGTGCTTGAGAGCGACCTTCTCCATTATCTCCATAGCGAGTTCGTTCTGGTCAGTACCGAGGTTGGAGGTAGTGAAAATGGGAGCCATTTCGTGCTGAGCGGGAGCTACCTCATTGTGCTTGGTCTTGGAGTAGATACCGAGCTTCCAGAGCTCCTCATCGAGGTCAGCCATATAAGCGGCAATTCTCGGCTTGAGGTTGGCGAAGTACTGGTCATCGAGGTCCTGACCCTTGGGGGGCTTTGCGCCGAAGAGAGTTCTTCCGGTGAGGACGAGGTCTTCACGCTGGTCGAACTTTTTCTTGTCTATGAGGAAGTATTCCTGCTCGGCTCCGACAGTAGAAGTAACGCGGGTAACGTTCTCGTTGCCGAAGAGCTTGAGGAAGCGGACAGCGGTCTTGCTGAGGGCGTCCATAGAGCGGAGCAGCGGAGTTTTCTTATCGAGCGTCTCACCTGTATAGGAAACGAAAACAGTGGGGATATAGAGGCTGCCCTCCTTGACGAAGCAGTAGGAGGTCGGATCCCACGCAGTATAGCCTCTTGCGGAGCTGGTCTGTCTGAGACCGCCCGACGGGAATGAGGAGGCATCAGGCTCGCCCTTGATGAGAGCCTTTCCTGAGAACTCCATAAGAGCAGTTCCGTTGGGACCGGGATTTATGAAGGAATCGTGCTTTTCGGCGGTAGAGCCGGTCATAGGCTGGAACCAGTGGGTATAGTGGGTAGCACCGTGCTCGAGAGCCCATTCCTTGATAGCATTGGCAACAACGTCAGCGGTAGCCATATCGAGGGGCTCGCCCTTTTCCATTGTTCTTCTAAGGTTTTTGTAAATATTTTTCGGCAGAGTGTTCTTCATAACTGTCTCGTTGAAGACACTGCAGCCGAAGATCTCGGGAATACTGTTCATGATAAATCCTCCGTATACTCCAAATATACAATTTCAAAACATACACTTAGATTATATCATATTTATGTCACCGGGTCAATATTCGACACTCAATTTCTGTCTATTTGCCCTATATATTTATAAAACCCGCTTAAAAAAAGTATATTTTTGAGAAAAGCACCATATCAGGCGAAAAAATGCAATATTATTCTTCTACTCTCCGACTTCAAAATGTATAAGCTGACAAAATTTGAAATAATGGGCAAAAGCGCTTGAAAAAGGGATATGAACGGTAGTATAATATAAAAGTTCGTGAATGATCGAGAAACAAAGAGAAAGAGGTAAAAACATGGAAACCACAAGCAGGAAACCCACTGAAGAAAAGCTGAAGCCCAAGCTGTTCTCCGTCATGAAGAACTACTCCGCGTCGCAGTTCATAAAGGACCTCGTAGCGGGAGTTATCGTGGCGATAATCGCGCTCCCGCTGTCGATAGCGCTCGCGCTCGCATCAGGAGTAGGACCCGAGCAGGGACTTTACACCGCGATAGTAGCAGGCTTCATCGTCTCCTTCCTCGGCGGAAGCAGAGTACAGATAGCCGGACCTACCGCCGCATTTGCGACGATCGTCGCAGGCATCGTAGCAACAGAGCACATGGACGGACTTATCATCTCGACTATCATGGCGGGAATCATACTCATCGTCATGGGACTCTGCAAATTCGGCGCACTGCTGAAATATATCCCAAACACAATAACGAGCGGCTTCACATTCGGAATCGCCGTGACTATCCTCATCGGACAGATAAAGGACTTCCTCGGTCTCACATTCAAAAACTCCCCTATCGAGACCGTTGACAAGGTTAAGGAGATCTGTCTCTGCATGAACACACTCAACTGGCAGGCGCTCGTTGTCGGACTTATCTCGCTTGCGATACTTATACTCTGGCCCAAGAAGCTCGAGAAGATACCTGCATCACTCATCGCAGTCATTGTATGTTCGCTCATAGTGAAGTTCTCGGGTATGCACGTAAACACTATCGAAACGCTCTACACGATCTCCTCCGACCCTCCGCACCTCACCATACCGGAGGTCTCATTTACAAGAATAAAGGCACTTCTCCCGAACGCATTCACTATCGCGGTACTTGCAGCAGTGGAATCCCTGCTCTCATGCGTAGTAGCTGACGGAATGATAGGCTCGAAGCACCGCTCAAACATGGAGCTCGTCGCACAGGGCGCAGCAAACATCGGCTCAGCGCTTTTCGGAGGGATCCCCGCTACCGGAGCTATCGCCCGTACAGCGGCAAACGTCAAGAACGGCGGACGCACTCCCGTAGCCGGAATGGTACATTCGATAGTTGTATTTCTGATACTGGTCATGCTCATGAATTATGCGAAGTACATACCCATGCCGACGATAGCGGCTATACTCTTTATCGTCGCATATAATATGTGCGGCTGGAGAAATATCCGCAATACAATAAAAACAGCTCCCAAGAGCGACATCGCAGTCCTTTTCGTAACGCTGATACTCACAGTCGTATTCGACCTTGTTGTTGCTATCGGCATCGGACTTGTCCTCGCAGCACTTCTCTTCATGAAGCGCATGGCGGACGTTACCGAAGCTCACGCATGGGTAGATATCGACGACGAGGACACCGACCCCGACAATATCCTCCTCAAGAAGATACCGGATAACACCCGTGTTTACGAGATAAACGGACCCATGTTCTTCGCTGCGGCAGACAAGTACAAGTATATGCTCGACGACAAGAACATCGACGTGCTCTGCATAAGAATGCGAAACGTACCGGCAGTTGACGCAACGGGAGTAGAAGCACTCGCCCGCATAGTAAAGCGCTGCGAGAAGCACAATGTCAAGGTCGTATTCTCGCACGTAAACGAGCAGCCGATGAAGGCAATGGAAAAGGCAGGACTTGTCGCACAGGTCGGAGCCGAGAACTTCTGCTCGCACATCGACACAGCCCTCCTCCGCGCCGAGGAGATAGAAAAGTCGCTCAAAGCGGCAAAATAAAAGCAAAAAGCGGATATATCAATATCCGCTTTTTTATTTGAGTAAATAACTTTTTTAGTGGGTTTTAACACAGTCTGACGTTCGCAATTGCCATCGACCACCTAAATTGTTACATACTCTTTTATTTCAGTTGGCAAGGATACAGTCATTGACGACCTTTATCGAGGTCCTGCCGTTTTCGCTCACAACGCGAACGCTGTCGCCTTTTTTCACGCGCGAGGTGATAATAAGCTTCGCGAGCTCGTTCTCGATGAGCTCCGTCACGCGGCGTTTTATCTGTCTTGCGCCGTATTTGTCTGTCTCGGTCGCAGAAGCGACCTCCTCCGCGACCTCGTCCGCGTAGCTGAGCTCTATCCCGAGCGTTTTTGCCCGTCCCGCAAGGTCATCGAGAGCCTTGCGGCTGATTTTTATGAGGTCGCTGTGCTCAAGACTGCGGAACACGATTATCTCGTCGATACGCCCCGTAAATTCGGGAGTAAAATAAGCTTTTACCGCCTCGAGCATACGCTGTTCGCCCTCACAGCCACCGGCATCACCGAAGCCGAGAGAGGTCTTACCCGCGAAGGTCTCTGCTCCGATATTCGAGGTCATGATGACCATACAATTCCGGAAGCTCACCTTTCTCAGTGAAGAATCGGTAAGAGTGCCGTAATCGAGTATCTGAAGCATGATATTGAGCACCTCGGCATCGGCTTTTTCTATCTCGTCAAATAGGATAAGCGAGTAGGGACTTCGCCGCACCTTGTCGCACAGACTGACATTCTTATCGTCGTATCCGGCATATCCGGGAGGCGCACCGATGAGCTTCGAGACCGAATGCTTCTCCATATACTCGGACATATCCACGCGGATAAGGTTCTTCTCGGAGCCGAAAACGCAGTCGGCAAGCGCCTTTGCGAGCTCAGTCTTGCCGACACCGGATGGACCCGCAAACAGGAACGAAGCGGCAGGTCTGCCGTCGTCGCGCAGACCCGATCTCGCACGGCAGACCGCATCGGTGACGCGGCGTACAGCTCCATCGTGACCGATAACGCGCTCGGAGAGCTCTTTCTCGAGGAAGGTGAAACGCACCGCCTCCTTGACCGTGACCTTGCTGACGGGAATGCCTGTACGCATGGAAACAACGGACATGATATCGTCGGCGCAGAGCTCAGGCTTCCCTGAACCGTTCACGAGCCTGCCGATATCGCTGAGCTTAACGTCCTTGCCGCGGAGGTCTATGAACCGTGAATCCTTCTTGCGCGCACCGTTATTATGTCGTATCTTAGCGCAGGCGCACGCCTCATCGAGCACGTCTATCGCCTTGTCGGGGAGGTACCTGTCGGAGATATACCTTGTCGAGAGCCCTACTGCGAGCTCGATCATCTCATCGGGGATAGCGACTCCGTGGTAGGCTTCATAGCGGCTTCTGAGCCCGCGGAGCATCTCCGCACAGCTCGCCTGATCGGGTTCGCAGACCTGAATCGGCTGAAAGCGGCGTTCAAGTGCCTGATCCTTTTCGATAGTGCGGCTGAACTCCTCGACAGTCGTCGCACCGATGACCTGCAATTCTCCGCGTGCGAGCTGAGGCTTCATGATATTTGCCGCGTCGATAGCGCCCTCAGCCGCACCCGCTCCGACGATAGTGTGTATCTCGTCGATGAAAAGGATAATATTACCTGCGTTGACCGCCTCGTCCATGCAGGATTTTATGCGCTCCTCGAAGTCGCCGCGGTACTTTGCTCCTGACAGGAGCGAGGTCAGGTCGAGGGAGAAAATGAACTTGTTCTTCAGACTGTCAGGAACCAGATTCCGCACGAAAAGCTCCGCTACGCCCTCGACTATGGCAGTCTTGCCGACGCCGGCTTCACCGACGAGACAGGGATTGTTCTTATTTCTCCGCGCGAGGACCTGCAAAACGCGCTCAACCTCCTTGATACGCCCGATAAGCGGGTCATTCTTCTTTATTATCGAGATATCGGTGATATTCTTCCCATAGCGGAAAAGGTTAGGCAGGTGCGAAATTTTGGGCTTTATCGCCTCGAACATCTCCCCTCTCAGCTCGTCAGAGCCGACCATATCGAGCGAGCTGCAAATACCGCTGAGGCTTCCTCCCGCCTTTTTTATCACCGTACACGCGCTGCACGAGGATTCGCGGATGATAGCCGCAAGGATATGCTCGGGAGCCGCCTGCTTCTTCTTTTCGCTCTGAGCTATGCTGTACGCGCTATCGAGTATCCGCTTTGTAGCAGTAGTGAAGTATCTGCGGCTGAGAATCGACGGAGTCCCGAGCCCGACGAGCTCGATTATCGCCTGCCGGAGCTCATCATAGGCGATACCGTTGTCGATAAGTATCTCTGCCGCCTGAGAGGTGCCGTCACGGGTCATAGCGAGCAGGATATGCTCGCTCCCGACGTAGGTATGACCCATTTCGGAAGCGATATCGACTGCGCCGTCGATCATCTCGGCGGCTTTTTTAGTAAATTTATCTGTATTTATCATCTTGTCTCCTCCTGTTGTGAAGTCTCCGAAGACTATTATGCCACCTTTCATGCGCGATAACAGTCGAAACAGCGGGGCGCAAAAAAATTGTAACACTTCTGCGGCTGTGACATATTATGTACTATGAAACGCAGACAAAAGCGCTTCAAATACATCACTCAAAGGAGAAATCAATTATGTGCAACTCATGCTTTGAAGGAAACAACTGTATGTGGATCATCATCCTCCTCATCATCTTCATTCTTCTCTTCTCAAACTGCGGAGGCGGCTGCGGCTGCGACTGCGGAAACAACAACGGCTGCGGCTGTGGCTGCTGAATAAGCCAAAAAATCCCCTCGGCAGAAGCCGGGGGGATTTCATATTTATTTACTGACGATGAGCTGTCTTAGGAGCACGAGGTCAAACGCATCAACGCGCTTGTCGGCGTTGAGGTCAGCATTCTCCCACTTGTCGAGGTCTCCCGCACCGAGCAGGAACTTCTGAGTGAGCACGAGGTCAGCGACCTCGTATCTGCCGTTTCCGTCAACGTCACCGTTGAGCCCTTCGAGCTTGCCGTAGATGCCTATCTCAGCGATATTGCAGCAGTATACGGAATCCGGATTCACCGTATTTGCCGGAGCGCCGTCCGGCACCTTGTACATAACATAACGCGCACGGATATCCTTGTCGGCGAGGTTTATATAGTTCGTGCTGAAAGACGGAACTCCGCTTATCGAGCCGACCTTGTCCCAGTTCAAGCCGTCCATTGAGGTAAAGAATTCGCCGTCCAGACAGCGATATTCGTAGCCCTTTCTCGGGCAGTAGCCTATCGCGTCGAGACTGCATATGCCGCCGAGGTCAGCCTTTACCCAGCCGGAGCCGACGCCGTCGAAGAAGGTAGAATTGCTGCCGTCGAACGCCTTCGAGCAGTCGTCCGAGGAATCCTTATACGGAGCAGAGCCGCTCACCTTCACAGGAGCAAGAGCTTCGAGCGAGGTCATGCCGGTGGGCTGACCGTAGAGCTCGATTTCCGCGATATTGCAGCAGTAAGTGCTGTCCTTGCCGTTGGGAGGAGTGCCGTCCGGCACCTCATATCTGATATAGCGTCCGGAGATATTCTCAGGCAGCTTAGTGATATAGTTCATGCCGCCGGTCGGCTGAGACTTGACGGTATACAGCTCCTTCCAGTTCGAGCCGTCGTCAGATATAAGGAATCTTCCGCCCTCGCAGCGATACTCGTAGCCGCTTCTCGGAGCAAATCCCAGAGCCGTGAGTGAATAGCTCTCGCCGAGGTCAGCCTGTACCCAGCCATTGCCTACGCCGTCGAAGAAGGTGCTTGTGCTGCCGTCAAAGACTTTTTTGCAGGTGTTGTTTGTATCATTCTTCCACGGGTCAGAGCCGGTAACATTTGCAGAATTCACAGCTATCTTGCCGGTCAGAGCCTTGCCGCCCTTAACGCCGTCAACGATATAAGTTGTAACGGAATTTGGCTCAAGGGAAACGCTGAGAGAGCTGTTGTTTATATTTATCTTGCCGGCGTCAGCCCAGTTCTCGTAATTGCTTGTACGGATAACCTTAGCGCTTGTGCCGCACTCATCGAACTGCGAGAGGTCGAACCTCATATCCGACTTGCCGGAAGAAGTATTATACGCAACGATAACGAGCTGGTCGTTATCCTTGTCATAAGCGGTAAGTGTATTGCCGGCTGAATTGAGCATAGTCATGCCGGGACGGATATAACGTGTATACTGACCGAAGCAGTAATATTTCTTGGAGAGAACTATCTCGTTCTTGTCATGGTCAGCGACAGCAGTGCCCCAGAATCCCTTGGTCATGTCGACCATACCGGAGTCCTTTTTGCCGTTGTATCCGGCAGCGCATACGTGCTTGTCTATGACCTGCCAAAGTATCCACGCGGAGGCGTTAAGTCCGTTGCAGTCATCGGTGATACGCTGAGAGAGCCACAGACCCGGCGCCATAGCGCCTGCATTCTGACCGGCAGTACCGTTGCCGTCGACCTCGCTCATCCAGAGATTCTTGCCGGCATTCAGAGCGACGTCCTTGAGCTCGGAGCGCTTGTAGCCGCCGTATGTATGTGTGTCGATACGTCCTACAGCGCTTTTCGCCTCAGAGGAAAGAGCCTTGAACGCGTCTATCTGCGTGTCGATGGAAGTCTCATCGCTCGC
>DEDQ01000050.1:90034-90387 GCA_002350065.1 Ruminococcus flavefaciens | reverse complement strand
TAAGGCTCGTTTGTAGGAGTGATGCTCTGTATATCGATTCCCCATTCGTTCTTATAGTGATAGCTTACCTCAGCGAGATACTCGGCGAAATCGTCATAGCAATCGTCCTTGAGGTTGTTTTTGCCTCCGTCTGTACCACCGCTTGAACATCCGCTCTTAGTCATGTAGTACGGAGGCGAATTCGAGAACATCTCGACTATCATATCATCTCCGGCAGCCTGGATACAGCGTCTGAGGACGTTTCTCTGATTATAGTCAGCGGACCAGTCATAAGTGACCTGACCGTTGTTATACTTGGTATAGCCGGGCATATTCGAGTCTGTACGTGTGATGTGATTGTGTGACGGATTATC
>DEDQ01000050.1:79539-89887 GCA_002350065.1 Ruminococcus flavefaciens | reverse complement strand
TTGTACGGCGAGATAACGACATTCGTCGCGGCGTCAGCCTTGAACACCTCGCCCGAGCCCGCCATTGAAGGCAGGACTACCGCCGCAGACAGCACTGCGGCAAAGAGTCTGGATATGATTTTCATAGTGATTACCCCATTTCCTTTACACTTCTCCGTCGGAAGCATATATCTATACACACTAATTGTACCACTTTATTCCATATTAATCAATTCACATTTTATACAAAAATCAGCATAGTTTTTATACATTTCAAACAGTAGAAGTCATTTATTGTTGACAGTGACGAAGTTATTATGCTATAATGAATGCAAGCATACATTATAATTTATATAAAAGCAACTGTTAATACAAAAATGAACGGAGGTCGAAAATATGAAGATATCACGCTGTATAACAGCCTTAGCGGCGTCCGCGGCGATGCTTTTGCAGGCAGTTCCGATACAGGGAAGCTCCATCACGCAGCAGATATACGTCCCGCCTGTGACAAAAGCAGTATACGCCGACAGCTCCGGCGACGTCGTAAGCGGAGCGGACTACACGCTCATGGTGCGGCTCAGCGGCAAATATGTCACAGCCGCTTCCGACGGGAATATCCACCAGTGGGAAAAGCTCAGCGGCAAGTCCCAGCACTGGAAGATAATCAGCAACCGCGACGGCACCTGCCGGATCCTCTCCGCTGAGGACAGCTCCCTCGCGATGACGGTCAAAAACGGCGACTCAACCAACGGAAACACGATATACCTCTCGGAGTATACCGGCTCGGCGGCGCAGCACTTCATACTCCACCGAACCGACGACGCATACTATATAACAGGTGCCTGCTCCGGAAACGCCGCACTCGACGTATACGACATCAGCCACGATAACGGCGCTGACATCGACCAGTGGGACTACTGGGGCGGCGAGGGACAGAAGTTCTATATCCGCCCTGTCGACAGCGAATACCGCCTCATAAGCGGAGACCTCAACTTTGACGGAGTTGTCGATACATACGACCGTATCGTCATGGAAAAGGCAGTCCGCTTCGGTGCGGACGAGATACTCAAACAAGTCGCCGACGTGAATTCCGACGGCATCGTCAACGAAAAGGACTTCTCCATGCTCTCTGATTTCCTTCTCGGCAAAAAGACCGATATGCAGAGCTATTGCGACATTCCATGCTCCAAGCCGGACGCCGCATATCTCTTTGCATACTTCCTCGGCAACGCCCCCGAGCAGGAACGCCTCTCCTACGCGATAAGCCTTGACGGCTACAATTTCAGAGCTCTCAACGGCGGCAAAGCAGTATGGGGCTCGAGCACGGGAACCAAATGTATCCGCGACCCGTACATCTTCAAAGGTGAGGACGGTCTTTACTATATGCTCGCGACGGATATGAAGTCCTCGCTTGGCTGGAACAGCAACCGCAACCTCCTCTCAGCCAAATCTACTGACCTTGTACACTGGTTCGACGAATCCATAATCGAGATAGCGAACAAGTACCCGAATATGCAGGGAGCCGACCGTGCATGGGCTCCGCAGGCGATATACGACCCTGCAAAGGGCTCGTACATGATATACTTCGCGGCGAGAGTCCCCGGAACTGACGACCGCACTATCATGTACTACGCATACAGCAAGGACATGAAAAAGCTCGATACCACGCCGCAGATACTCTTCGCACCCGCAAACGGCAACGACGCTATCGACTCGGATATCATCTTCGAGAACAGCAAGTATTATATGTACTACAAGAACGAGACCAACAAGCGCATCTACCTTGCCGAGTCCGGGAACGCCTCCGGACCTTATAAGGAGATAAAGCAGGTCTCAGAAGGCAATATCGGCGTTGAGGGACCGAATATCTACAAAAAGCTTGATTCCGACGAGTGGCTGATGATGTCCGACGCATACGGCAACGGCTACTACGTGATGCAGTCCACCACCGACCTCGAAAACTTCACAACAGTCAGCCGAAACAGCTACAGCTTCGATTTCACGCCGCGTCACGGCTATGTTATACCGATAAACGCCGACCAGTATACGGCACTCGCAAATGCCTTACCCTCGGCAGGACTTCCCCCGCTGAATACCGGCATTGAGGAAAAAGTCCAGCACGTAGGCTACGGCTGTAAGACCGTCGGCGTAGGAACTGTAAACGCGAGGTTCAGCAACGGCGTCACAAAGGAGATGCAGGTCGACTGGAACAAGGACGACATTGCAAGGGTAGATACCGGCTCGCCGGGAGTTTACAAAGTCCGCGGAAAAATCGCAAAGCCTGTTGACGGATACGCAAATCCGTTTATCGAGGAACGTGCAGACCCATACATCGTCAACGGCGAGAACGGCTACTACTACTTCACGGCATCATATCCGGCGTATGGAAGCGTCGACAAGGGCTACGACAGGATAGTCCTGCGCTGCAGCTACAAAGTTGAAGGACTTGCAAACGCCGAGGAAAAGACGATATGGCAGGCTCATTCAAGCGGCATAATGGCAAAGCATATATGGGCTCCGGAAATGCATAAGATAGGCGGAGTCTGGTACATATTCTTCGCAGCGGGAGCAAGCTCCGATGTGTGGGCGATACGTCCATACGTGCTGAAATGCACCGGCGACAATCCCTACCTCGACAGTTGGGTAGAATGCGGACAAATGCAGGCTTCAAGCGGCGATACGAGCTCTTTCACGAGCTTCTCGCTCGATATGACATACTTCGAGAACAACGGAAAGCACTACGTAATATGGGCAGAGATAAAGGGCGATTCCTCGCTGTTCATGGCTGAAATAGACCCTCGCGAGCCGTGGAAGCTCACCTCAAAGCCTATACTCCTCACCAAGCCGGAATACAGCTGGGAGCTCGTAAACCACCGCGTAAACGAGGGACCGGCAGTCCTCAAGACTGACAAGAAGATATATGTATACTTCTCGGCTTCGGGAACGGGCTCGGAGTACTGCATGGGAAGAATGGAAGCGGATATCAACTCCGACCTCATGGATATAAGCAGCTGGAAGAAGCTCGACCACCCCGTGCTCTCGACCGCTGACCTCAGCGGTGAATCCGGTCCGGGACATAACTGCTTTGTCTGGAACGAAATGGGCGAGCTGCTGTGCGTATATCACTCACGTCCGGCATCGCACGCCTCAAAGGGCTGCGGAACATACGCAAGCGACCCGCTCTACGACCCGTGCCGTCATACCCGCATACGCAAGGTCACATTCGTAAACGATGAGCCGGTGATAGACACGCTCTCGGACGCAGTTATAGCTCCGCCTTTCAGAGAAGTGACCGCGACTGTCATCGTTGACGACCCGAACTATCCGGAATACTGATATAAAAAAGGCATTATCTGCGCAATACAGATAATGCCTTTATTTTTTGGCAGCAAGCACAAATTCAGATTTAATGATTTGTGCATATCACCAAAGTTGGATATTTCTTTTTAAATAATCAACGCTTTCACGTTGAAAAAACAGCTTTTCTGCACCTTTTATACGAAGCGGGTCATGGAAAAACCAAAATTAGAGCTCGGATATCGCAAGTTCGATTCGAGCAAGGCTCTCGTCCTTACCGAATACTTCCATGAGCTCGGTAGCGCCGCCGGGAGTTATTCCCTGACGAGCGACTGCAATGCGAATCGCCCACATTACAGCACCGGCTTTCTTTTCCTTGGAAGCGGCGTACTCCTTCAGCAGTGCGAAAAGTGTATCATTATCCCACTTCTCAGCATCTCTGAGAAGTGGCAGGCAGTCTATAAGGACTTCCTTACAGCTCTCGGGAGTTGTCTTATTTTTCTTGTTCGTGTAGAGCTCGCTGTCCATATCGAGCCTGTTCAGCACGAACGCTATCTGGTCCTTTATCTCGCAGAAAGCAGAAATGCGGGTATGAAGCAGACCGGCAAGCTTCTTTGTGTCGATATAATCGGGACAAAGCTCATCAAGTATCGGCAGAGCCTTTGCATTATAGGTATCCTCGTCGAGCTTCTTGATGTACTCGGAGTTGAACCATTTCAGCTTCTCATAGTCGAATACAGCGGGAGACTTGCTGAGTCCCTCCATAGAGAAGTTAGCTTTGAGCTCGTCCATGGTGAAGAACTCCTGATTCGTGTCCTTCGGGCACCAGCCGAGAAGCGCGATATAGTTGACGATAGCCTCGGGGAGGTAGCCGTCAGCAACGAGGTCCTGGAAGCTTACAGCTCCGTGGCGCTTTGAAAGCTTGGATACCTTGCCTTCCTCGTCCTTGCCCATGAGGAGCGGAAGATGTACGTATGTAGGTCTCTCCCAGCCGAAAGCATCGTAAAGGAGGCAGTATTTCGGTGTTGAGGTGAGGTATTCGTTGCCGCGTACAACGTGTGTAACGCCCATGAGGTAGTCGTCAACAACGTGGCAGAAATTATAAGTCGGGTAGCCGTCAGCCTTTATCATTATCTGGTCGCGGAGCTCGGAGTTGTCGATGCTTACCTCGCCGTAGACCTCGTCAACGTAGGAGGTAGTTCCCTCGAGCGGCATCTTCTGACGGATAACGTAAGGAATGCCGGCGGCGAGATTCTTCTCTATCTCCTCCTTGGAAAGGTCGCGGCAGTGACCGTCATATCCGCCGATACCCTTGTCATCCTTGAGGGACTCGAGGCGCTCGGGAGTGCAGAAGCAGTAGTAAGCGTGACCGCTTGCTATGAGCTTTTCAGCGTATTCCTTGTATATGGGAAGGCGCTCGCTCTGGATATACGGACCGTGCTCTCCGCCGACTACAGGACCCTCATCGTAGTCGATACCGGTCATTTCAAGTGTCTTGAGAATAACATCAGTTGCGCCGTCAACAAGTCTTACCTGGTCGGTGTCCTCTATACGGAGTATGAACTTTCCGCCCTGGGATTTTGAAAGCAGGTAGGAATAGAGCGCAGTACGCAGGTTTCCGATGTGCATGAAGCCAGTCGGAGACGGAGCAAATCTCGTTGTGATAGTTTTTGACATTTTTGATTCCTCGCAGTTATTTATTCATGTTTATTGCGGTCGATGTCTGCGGGACATTTGCGTAATTGCCCAAAACTACAAATGCGGGGCTGTCATGACCTCCGTAAGGAGCTCGTTTCAGTCTTGACAGACGGAGCATTTGTGGTATGGTCGGCAATCGCGAACGCCGGCAGATACCAACTCTGTAAAAAAATCTTATCTCTTAACGAAGTATTCCTCGTACCATACAAGGAATGTGTATATCGTCCAGACCTTGCGCCAGTTGTCGGAGTTTCCGCCGACATACTCGCGGTATATAGCGTTTATCTCGTCGATATTGAAGAATTCAGCCGCGTAGTCGCTGTTGAACTTCTCACGCACGTCGCTGTTGTAGTTCTCGTCGGCAAGCCATATTCTCACCGGTACGATGAAGCCGAGCTTCTTGCGGAAGGCTATCTCCTCGGGAAGAACCTTCGCTGCGGCAGTTCTGAACGCTACCTTGTTCTGCTCCTCATTGACCTTGAATCTTGAGGGCATACGCGATGCGATATCGAATATGCGCAGGTCTGTAAGCGGCATACGTATCTCAAGTCCGGCGGCAGTGCTCATCTTGTCTACGTTGAGGTAGATATCGCCCTCGAGCCATATCTGAATGTCTACGTCCGACATCTTTGTAAGCGGGTCGAGCCCCTCTGTTTCGTCGTAGATGTACTTGACGAGGTTTATCGGCAGAACGCTCGGGTCATAGTGCTTTAAGATGCGCTGCTTCTCGTCCTCCTTCATGATGTTGGTATTGCCGACGTAGAAGGTCTTGAGGTTGTCGCCGTAGCGCTCGGCGTTGCGGTACATATTGTAGCCGCCNNCCGAAAAATTCGTCAGCGCCCTCGCCGGAGTAGCATATCTTTGTATGCTTTGCAGTCGCCTGACAGCCCAGTGTAAACACGATAGCCGAGGCATCGCCGAGAGGCTGCTCCATATTGTACATGGTATAGTGGACAACGCCGAAGAAGTCCTCAGGCTGGATATTCGCAACGGAATGCTCAACTCCGAGCAGCTCAGCAGTCTTGGCTGCAACTCGCGATTCGTCGAATCTCTCCTCGTCGTAGCCGCAGGAATCAGCTCTCTTCGCGTCGCTCATAGCAAGCACGTATGAGGAGTCGACTCCGCCCGAAAGGAAGGATTCAACAGTCTCCTCAGGCTCCTTGACCTCGGTGTATATGTGCTGGAGTGTCGAATGTATCTCCTCTGCCCATTCCTCGCAGGACTTGCTCTCGTCGGGCTTGAAATCGGGCTTCCAGTAGCGTCCGGTCTCGAGCTTGCCGTCCTTGAATTCGAGCCAGTGTCCGGGCATGAGCTTCTTCACGCCCTTGAAGAAGGTATCCTCGCCGGCAACATAAGTCAGGGTCATATATATCTGGAGCATCTCCCTGTTGAGCTCCTTGACGAAGCCGGGCTGCTCCATAATGCCGCGTATCATGGTTCCGCAGAGGAGCTTGTTATCAGCCGTTACATAGTAGTAAAAAGGCTTGGTGCCGAACTGGTCACGCAGTGCGAATATCTTGTCGTTTTTCTCGTCGTAGAGCCAGAATGCGAACATTCCGTAGATGTGGTCAGCCATAGTGCGTCCCCACTTTTCATATGCTCCCGCGATTATAGCTCTCTCGCGCTCATCGCGCGGAAGTCCTGCGTCGATACCGAGCTCTGCGCAGAGGCTCTTCCAGTTGCGGATATGACCTCTGTACTCACGTATTTCTGCCATTGTTATCACTCCGTTCCAAATTCTTCATATATCTGCGGACGATTCATCAGCGTTCCAAGCACTGTCCTGATGTCTCCGCCCTCGAACAGCACCTTGTTGAGCTGCTCGGTTATAGGCATTTCAACGCCCATTTTCTGCGCAAGTCCGTATGCCGCCTTGCAGCAGAAATAGCCCTCGACAGTTCCTACGCGGCGTACAGCCTCCTCGGGAGAAACGCCCTGTCCGATGAGTATGCCGGCTCGTCTGTTGCGGCTGTGCATACTTGTGCAGGTAACGATGAGGTCGCCGATGCCGGTAAGTCCGCTGAACGTTGTTACCTTTGCTCCGCACGCCTTGCCGAGACGCGCTATCTCGTGGATACCGCGGGTCATGAGGGCTGCCTTTGTGTTGTCACCGAAGCCCATTCCGTCACAGATGCCGCAGCAGAGCGCGATAATGTTCTTCAGCGCTCCGCCTATCTCGCAGCCGATAACGTCGTCGTTGAGATAGAGACGCAGGAAGCCGTTTCCAAGCTCGCTCTGTATATACTTTGCGCTCTCCATGTCGTCAGATGCGCAAGCCATTGTCGTTGGTACGCAGCGTGCTACCTCCTCTGCGTGGGAGGGCCCTGAGAGGACTACCAGCTTCTTCACGCCGAGCTCCTCGTATATGACCTGACTGAGACGCTTGAGGCTTCCCTCTTCAAGTCCCTTGCCGGTGTTTACTACTGTCATGTGGTCGTCGATGTAGGGCTTTGCGAGCTTTGCAACATCTCTGACAAATGACGACGGGATACCGAAAATGAGGATATCACAGCCCTTGACACATGAGATGTCGCTCGTCATGGTTATCTCGTCGGGTACAGGGACTCCCGGGAGCTTCTGCTTGTGCTCGCCGTGAGCGCGGATATCGTCTATCTCTGACTGGAATTTCGACCATACTGTTACGTCGTGCTTTCCTGCCTGCTTAGCCATTATCGCAAGGGCAAGACCAAATCCGCCCGAGCCGAGTATTACTATTTTTGCCATAGTTGTTACCTCCCGTCATTTCATTTCTGACCTGAAAACTTGAATGTGAATCTTGATTCTGTTCCCTCTCTGAGACGTTCGATGTTCGTGCGGTGCATCCATATGATAACGCCTGCCATGGGCAGTGAGAGTATCAGGTAAAGGAAGCTTCTTCCTATCGTGCAGCCGTCAACTATCCACGATATGAGGAACGTCGCCAGCGGTCCGTATGCCGTTGCCATTACCGATGAGAGCGATACGAACTTCGAGCAGGCAAGTATCACGATGAAGATGAGTATCAGCGCAAAAAAGACCTTCGTGTCGATGATGAGGAACGATGCTACGCCTACAAGTACTCCCTTGCCTCCCTTGAAGCCGTAGTATATCGGGAATACGTGTCCGATTATCGCAAAGAATCCGGCTATGTAGCCGATGTAGTGTGTGTCGTTATCCGGCGAGAGACCTGCCGAAAGTATGGACGCGAACCAGCGTGCAAGCGCTACTGCGATAACGCCCTTGAGCAGGTCGCCTGCAAGTGTTAGTCCTGCACAGGCAGGTCCGCAGCAGCGGTAGGTGTTCGTGAGTCCGGCATTTTTGCTTCCCATGGTGCGTATGTCTCTGCCCTTCATCATCTGCACTACGATGATCGAGAAGTTGAGGCTTCCGAGGAAATAGCCGAATGCGGCTGCAAGTACAAGAGCTATCATTGTTTTCATTATTTATCGTTTCCTCCTCTTTCACGCACTATGAAACGGACCGGCGTTCCTTCAAGTCCGAATGTCGAGCGTATCTGGTTTTCAATGTATCTCCTGTAGGAGAAGTGGAAAAGGTCTGCTCTGTTTACAAATGTGACGAACGTCGGCGGCTTGGTCGAGGGCTGGGTCATGTAGTATATCTTCAGTCTTCTGCCCTTATCCGACGGCGGCTGTACTCTTGTAGTAGCATATGCAAGAACGTCGTTGAGCATTCCTGTTGATATTCTCATGCTGTTCTGTCCGTAGGTGTACTTTATGAGCTCGTAGAGCTTGTTTATGCGCTGTCCCGTCTTTGCAGAGATAAATACGAACGGAACGTAGGACATGAAGCTGAAATCGTTCTCGAGCTTGGTGCGGAATTCCTGCATGGTCTTGTCGTCCTTTTCGACTAAGTCCCACTTGTTGACTGCTACTACGCAAGCCTTGCCCTGTTCGTGAGCATATCCCGCTACCTTTGAATCCTGCTCGGTGAAGCCCTCTGTCGCGTCAAGCATGATAACACAGACGTCAGCGCGGTCTACTGCCATGTATGCGCGGAGTACGCTGTAGTGCTCGACTTTTTCAGTTACCTTCGATTTCCTGCGTATTCCGGCTGTGTCGATGAATACGAACTTGCCGTATTCGTTCTCGATGACCGTATCCGTTGAATCGCGGGTCGTGCCTGCGATATCAGACACGATAACACGCTCCTCGCCGGCTATCTTGTTTATGAGCGAGGATTTTCCTGCATTAGGCTTGCCGATGACCGCTACCTTGATGCAGTCGTCATCGTATTCGGCTTCGTCGCTGTCGGGAAGATACTCGAATACAGCGTCGAGCATATCTCCTGTGCCGTGACCGTGTACCGAGGATATCGGGAACGGGTCGCCGAGTCCGAGATTATAGAACTCGTAAAGCTCCATGGGGGGCTCGCCAAGAGTATCTACCTTGTTTACCGCGAGGATCACCGGTTTGCCGCTCTTTAAAAGCATCTGCGCAACTGCGTGGTCGTCAGCTGTAACTCCGCAGCGGATATCCGTTACGAATACTATTACGTCTGCCTTTTCTATCGCGAGCTCCGACTGCCTCCTCATCTGTGCGAGTATAACATCGTCGCTGTCGGGCTCGATACCTCCTGTATCCACCACCATGAACTCCTTGCCGCGCCATTCGCACTTGGAATAGATACGGTCGCGGGTAACTCCCGGAGTGTCCTCAACTATTGAGAGGCGCTGTCCTATAAGCTTGTTGAACAGTGTTGACTTGCCCACGTTAGGACGTCCTACAACTGCAACTATCGGTAATGCCATGGGCTCACTCTCCTTTCTGTTTTTCCTTTGGGATATATTTTATCGGGTAAATAAATCTTTGATAGTTTTAATGCAGTCTGACGTTCGCAATTACGCAAACGTCCGACAGCCATCGACCACCTTTTTATACACCCATTTATTTTACTGAATCTTCTGATTTAAGGTAGTCCGTCAGGAACTTCGATTCCTCGACGTCGTCCGTGCAGAGACATACTACTTCCTCGCCTTCAAAATCGCCGATGAAGAAATCAGGACTGTTGATTATCCTCACAAGGCGCTCGAAAAAACTGTCGAGGTCTTCTGCAAGTACCGCTTTGTCATGCTCGTCTCTGCCGAAATTGATGACCTGTCCCGACTTGCCGTTTACGTCAGGATCGAGGTCAACGCCGAGGAAGTTTCCGCCGCCGTCTGCACATATTGGTATCCACTTCGGGTCAGCATAGCGGCACTTTATACAGCCCTCCGGCTTTGATGAGAAGCTGCCTGCATCATTGAGGTCCTTGTCCTGAGCTATCCCGCTCCAGTGCTGACACTCGGATACAACCTGTTCAAGCGTAAGAAAATGGAATCCCATTATCATGCCGCAGGCTGCTTCTTCGTTGTCGCCGTTTGAATCAAGATACAGCG
>DEDQ01000050.1:79325-79461 GCA_002350065.1 Ruminococcus flavefaciens | reverse complement strand
GCAGTCTGCCGATAAGCTCGTCCTTGTATGCGTTCCATGCGTGCCTCATGAACTGACCTCCTTTGGATCATTTGAGTATATGCTTTAATATGACCGCCAGCAGTATGTGCGACGGGTAGAATATGTAGAAAAACCA
>DEDQ01000050.1:50416-79221 GCA_002350065.1 Ruminococcus flavefaciens | reverse complement strand
ATGAATAAAGGGACTTTAGATATCAGCAGATATACCGCCCAGACCGAGAAGTACCATATCGCCCTTGCCTTCGGCTTTTCGCGGAAAATATGAAGTCCGAGGACGATAAGCGGCGCAAAGATGAACCACTCCGTTTGTATCGCCAGCGTCGCAAGACAGCAAAGTGTGACAAGGCATATCCTCTGCCAGAGCCTGAATCGGCTCTCCCACGCGCAAAGCGCAAGCAGACTGAAAAAAAGTGCGAACATGACGTTCGTCTGCCACCAACCAAACAGGCGAAACCACAGCAGATAGTACGGGACCTGCGTGATACAGGCAAATATCAGCAGCCTGACTGCATATTTTTTCCGCGAGCGCGTGTACTTGAAGCCGTCTGCAACAAAGAAAAACATCACCGGCGGCGTAATAATGCTGAGTTCGATCAATAACCTCTGCCACAGCGGACAGTCTGCGAAAAGTCCGTCCGGAGGCGTATCGCCGACGTTCAGCCATGCCAATAAGTGTCCGCAGAACATGAAAAACACGATGATGTATTTTATCGCGTCTCTGTTGATTATTTTAAGCCTGCTTTTGTCCATGTGCGCCTCCTTAATAGGTTATCCCCATTATAGCGTCAAGGAGCTCATAGCCGTCGCTGTCGCAGGTACGGAGAGTGACCCCGAGCTCGCGCTCTACATCGGGTATCGTAAGGTCGTCAAGGAAAACATCGCTGTCGCGGCGCACCATTGCTGAGGATATTAGCACCTGCTCACCGAGGTCAAGCCCCTTTAGCTGAGCGATAAGGTCCTGCGCGGTGATAAGTCCCGTGACTGTGATGGTGTCGCCGAAAAAGTCGTTGCGGATACGCACGACGTCACATTTCAGCTGCGGGAAGTGCTCCTCCGCGAGCTTTGCAAGCTTGCAGATTATCGGATACGGACTGTAGCCCGTAGCTATCGTGACGTGGCGGTCTCCGCCCTCCCATTCGGCTATTTCAAGGGCTTTGTCAAACTCGTCCATGAGCGAACGGAGCATTCCTACTCCGTTTTCATACTGCGAGTAGTCCTCGTAAAACTCCGCCGCGGGAATATCACGCTCGGCAATGAGGAAAAATTCATCGGACGGGAAAACAGTTCTCGTTCCGAATTTTTCGAGGAATTGCTCCTGATATTCGGCGATGATGTCTATCGTCTCGCCGGCAGTCTGCTTGTTAAAGGTCGTAAGCGGATAGAGTCCCTCGCGGAACTTCGTTACTCCGACCGGAACAACTGCCATGCTCGTGATGTTCGGCATGAGCGTACCGAGGTCGCTGAGCGTGCGGCGGAGCTCGTCTCCGTCGTTCAGTCCCGGACAGCACACGACCTGACAGTTCAGCTTTATGCCGTTCTGTGCGAGCTGCCAGATGAATTTCAGCTTCTCGCCCGCGAACCGGTTATGCATCATCTTTACACGCAGCTCGGGATTCGTCGTATGCACCGAAACGTTGATATTCAGCTTCATCTCGATGATACGGTCGATATCCTCCTGCTTCAGGTTCGTCAGAGTAACGTAGTTGCCCTGTAAAAATGAGAGTCGCGCGTCGTCGTCCTTGAAGTAGAGAGTTTCACGCATTCCCGGCGGCATCTGGTCGATGAAGCAGAAAACGCAGTTGTTGCTGCACCGCTGTTTGCTGTCCATGAGGAAGGTCTCAAATTCGAGTCCGAGGTCGTCGTATTCGTCCTTGCTTATGCGTACTGTCATTTCCTCGCCGTGACGGACGATATCCAGCGTTATCTCGGTCTCGGCGGCGTAGTACATATAATCGAGGACGTCCTTGACCTTGTGCCCGTTTATCGACGCCAGCAGGTCGCCTTCGCGTACGCCCTCTCTTTCAGCAGGAGAGCCCGGTATAACGCTATTTATTTTTACCATTCTCTTTCTCTCTCCTGTTGTTCAGTGCCTTTTCAATATGAAAAAGAGGAGAGAAGGACTTAGCCTCCTCTCCTCCTCATGTATCGGAATAAGCCGATTATTCAGCGTCGATCTTAAGAACCTCAACGCCCTTATAGAATCCGCAGTTCTTGCAAACCTTGTGCGGAGCCTTGTATGCGCCGCAGTTATCGCACTTGCACATTGCGGGTGCATCCAGCTTCCAAACAGCAGAACGTCTCTTATCGCGTCTTGCCTTGGATGTTTTTCTCTTCGGTACAGCCATTCTGGCACCTCCTTACAAAGAGCTTCACAGCTCGTTTTGATTTAGATGATCGCAGGTCGATTCGTTGAGATCGCAGCCGCAGATCATACACAAGCCCTTGCAATCGTCTTTGCAGAGGTTTTTGGTAGGCAGCTGGAGCAGCAGATCGGTTACTGCAATTTCATTCAGTTCAATGCTCTCGCCGTCCGCAACGATATACTCATCGTTATCGCTGTTTGCGGAGGGAACGACAATATGGTCGAAATCGTAGTGATACGCTCTTTCAAGCTCTTTCAGGCACCTGTCGCAGGTGATGAGAAGAGTCATATCCACGGAATATTCAAGGTAGACTACGCCTGCCCTGTTGTATATCCTGCCCTTTACCTCTACGGGAGATGCAAAGCTGCGTCCGCGGATATCCGAAAGCTCGTCCGTACTTATTGTATACGCGATGTCACGCGATTCTCCGACGATACTGAAAAGCTGTTTAAGGTTTATCTTCATAGTACAAATCCTTCAGAGCACCATAAAATATATTATACACCAATTGACAGGATATGTCAATAGTTCTTCCGGACTTTTTTAAAATTACTTGAGGAACTGCTTTACGCTCTCGGGAAGCTCGCTGTCGTCAGCAGATACTGTGAATACTACTGATACGTCGTCGCCTGTGAGCTTGTCAAGCTTTTCAAGAAGCTTGCCGAATGCGTCGTAATCTCTGCCGCCGATGCGGAAGATTCCGTCTACAAATACGTCTGTGATGTCGTAGTTGCTTGCGAGAAGTCCTGCTACGAAGCCGTAGAATGTATCATAGCCCTCGATAGCGTAGTACTCTGTATCGCACCATCTTACCTTACGGCTGATGGAATATCTTACTGTAGAGCCTTTCTCTACGCATACGATGCTGCCGGCTGTTGCCTTTACAGAATCATTGATCTGGTCGATGAGTATCTTAGTTTTACCTGTGCCTTTTTTTCCTGTTATAAGTTTTATCATGGTTTACTCCTTCCATTGCCTTCCGGCAGTGTGTTATTGTTTTATTTTAAGCCAGCAAATTAGCCGAGCTTAGCTTCAAGAGCAGCCTTTGCACCTTCGTAGCCGGGCTTGCCGAGAAGAGCAAACATATTCGACTTGTAGCTCTCAACACCGGGCTGGTTGAAGGGGTTTACTCCGAGAACATAGCCTGAGATAGCGCAAGCCTTCTCGAAGAAATAGATCATGTATCCTACGCTCTCTTCTGTTGTGTCAGTGAGCTCGAGGATAATGTTGGGAACTCCGCCCTCTGTGTGTGCGAGAACTGTTCCCTCGAATGCCTTTCTGTTTACAACAGACATATTCTGGTTTGTGAGGAAGTTGAGACCGTCAAGGTTCTCTGCATCGGGCTCGAGGAAGAGGTCTGTCTTGGGGTTCTTGATGTCTACGACTGTCTCGAACATGATGCGTGCGCCGTCCTGAATGTACTGGCCCATTGAGTGAAGGTCTGTTGAGAATGTAACAGATGCCGGGAAGATTCCCTTGTTGTCCTTGCCCTCGCTCTCGCCGAAGAGCTGCTTGTACCACTCGCTCATCATTACAAAGCTGGGGTCATAGGATACGAGCATCTCTACAGACTTGCCCTTTCTGTAAAGGATATTTCTGAGAGCTGCATACTTGTAGCAGTCGTTGTTGTCGAAATCAGCTGTGAAGTCAGCCTGTGCCTTTGCTGCGCCCTTCATGAGTGCGTCGATGTCGCAGCCTGCTACAGCGATAGGAAGAAGTCCTACTGCTGTGAGAACTGAGAAGCGTCCGCCTACATCGTCCGGGATAACGAAGGTCTCGTAGCCCTCTGCGTCGGAGAGGTTCTTGAGTGTTCCTCTTGCCTTGTCAGTTGTTGCGAAGATGCGGTTCTTAGCCTCTTCCTTGCCGTACTTGTCCTCTACCATCTTCTTGAAGATGCGGAATGCGAGTGCGGGCTCAGTAGTTGTACCTGACTTGGAAATAACGTTTACAGAGAAATCCTTGCCCTCGCAGAGTGAGATTATCTCGTTGAGGTATGTGGGATTGATGCTGTTTCCTACGTAGTAGATGTCAGGTGTGTCCTTCTTTATATTATTGTAAAGGGGCGACTTGAGAAGCTCGATAGCTGCTCTTGCGCCAAGGTATGAACCGCCGATACCGATAACGATGAGGATATCGGAATTGCTCTTTATCTTCTCGGCAGCTGCCTTGATGCGTGCGAATTCCTCCTTGTCGTAATCAGTGGGAAGGTTTACCCAGCCTAAGAAATCGTTTCCAAGACCTGTCTTATTGTGAAGAGTCTCAGCAGCAGCCTCGACCTGAGCCTTGATACCTGTGAGCTCGTCAGCGTTGACAAAATCCTTGAGATATTTTGTGTTGAGCTTTAATGACATTTGATTTACCTCCATTATGCACGGGCATAGTTCGCCGTACATTATAAATTACCTATCTTATGATACTATATTTTAAGGAAATTTTCAAGTACCTTTATCAAAGTCTTTCCACTTTTATACTTTATGCACAAATCGCCCCTGTTCAATTTATGGAATATGACAGCAGTTTCGACAATGAAAACCTGTAGCTCAGCTCGTTTACATCTCCGTCGGCAATTATATCAGTCTCGCAGACAAGCTCCTTGCCGCTGTAAAAGCCTGCCGTACCTATGCGCTGTCCCCTTTTTACCGGTGCTGTGACGTATTCCGGCAGGACTGTCACCGTGCTCAGCTCCTTTACTCCGCGCGGGATAACTATCCTCTCCTGATTGCGGATACGCACCGGAACAGCTTCCTCTGTTCCGCCCTTGACAAGCATAGGGTGCATCATCTCGTCCGGATACATGGTCGCGGTCACTTTGTAATCGTGAAAGCCCGTGTTTATAAGCTTTTTCGCTCCCGCAAGAGATGTGTCCGAGTCGGGGGCTCCGAGAACAACGGAGATGTAACAGGTGCCGCCCTCATTCATGGCTCCCTCGGCGATGCAGTATCCGGAATTGTCCGAATGGCAAGCCTTGAAGCCTATATGGCGGTCATAAGTCCGGGAAAGCGTGTTCTCGCTGACAAGCTCCGTCTTGCCCTCCTTGACAAAATCACGCCATGTTTTGAAATATGGACGCAGAAATTCGTATCTCGCAAGCCGGCAGCAGACTATCCCCATATCGTGAGCGGTCGAATGCTCACGCTCATCATATGTGCCGTATGGCGTGTAAAAAGCGCTGTTCCGCATTCCGAGGTCGAAGGCTTCGCTGTTCATGCGGCTGACGAAATCCTCAACTGTTTGCTCGGACTTCTCCGCAAGGACGGTCATCGCGTCGTTTGCGTTGCCGATAATAACGGCTTTGAGAAGCTCCTCGACTGTCAGCGTGTCGCCCGGCTCGAGCCATATGACCGCTCCCTTTGTACCATCGACGCTCTGTGATGCCGTGACCTCGGTCGAGAGAAGATATCTGCCGGTCTCTATGTCCTCGGCGATAAGAAGCAGTGACATCAGCTTGCTAAGATAGCTGCAATTGTACGTTATATCTGCGTTTTTACCGGAAAGAACGCTCTGCGTGGAAGCCTCCATGAGGACGTAGCCTTCAGCGTTCTCATAGGGCGGGAGCGTATCCGCCGCTGCCGCCGCCGGAGCTGCAAACAGCATGAAAACAAGCACTGTTAATGCCGCGATATATCTTTTCATAGTATCACCTCACGGCTATTCTATGCTAAGATATACGGGGATATGAAAAGCGGTCAGCTTTTACGCTGACCGCTGAGTTTTTACTTTTTAGTTGTGATGATGAAGCCGTCGGAATTGTTTCCGGAAATACTGTAGTTGCCGCTGAGCGGTACTCTCGCCGGAGTCTTCTCCCCTGCTGACGCTATGTAGTACACAATGTAGCCGGCATCATCGTATGAGCACTCATACGGGTCGTCTATGCTGTATGTCTTCAGCGCTTCGAGGTATTCCTCGAGACAGAGACCGTTCTTCTGCATATTCGATGCGTGGAGCTTTCCTACGTAACGGAGATGCCACGGACAGTAGCTCTCGCCGGTCTTTGCGTCCTTATCCTTGGGATATCTTACGATAAATCCGTATTTTACGCAGTTTTCAACTATCCAGCCCTCTTCGTCAAGTCCGTCATAGTTGATTATCGAGCTTGCTCCCTTGAGTGCGAGGTCGACTGTGTTGCCGGTCACGCGCTCCTGAAAATAGCGGTTACAGCTCGAACCGGAACCTGTGAATGTGTCGGTAGTGCCGTATACTACGAAATCGTCAAGCTCTGTTGCTGCGTTGTAGTCTGCCATCATGTGATTGAGCGCCTCTGCTGCGTCGGCGTTGAGGTAGTATTGCTCCTCCTCGTCAGCAAGCGAGTAGAAATCGTTCTTGTATGCCGCAAGGTCTATCATCGAATCCTTGTCCGCTTCTGCTACCGGGTGGTCTGCATCGGCAAGGACGAGAAGTCCCTGATTTATCTTGTCTGCCTCTATCTCAGTTTCGTTGTATCCTGCGTACTTTATGCCCTCAAATGCTGTTGTGGGCTGTCCGTTCTCGTCAAGCGTGAACGGTACTGTTCCGTCAGCGTTAGGATTCGCCACACTGCTTGTCCTGAATGAGCCGTCTACTACGATGCTCTCTGACGTATCAGCTCTGAATATCTCGCGCTTTGCACCGTCAAGTATAAAGATGACAGCGACCATCATTCCAATGGTGAGAGCGAGTTTGCGCTTCTGCAAACGCATCTTCTTCATAAATCTTGTCCCCCTGATTTTATTTTGTTCTGCACATATCTCAGGAAAGTTACTGCTTTCCGTGTTTTTCTCAAAAATCGCAAGGCTTGTCCACGTTCATACGCATTGTCCGTGAAAAATAAAAACAGGCATAACAGTTTTCTTGTTCCGGAAAACCGCTATGCCGACCCTATACGGATAAAAACAATGCGTTCCCTTCTTCTGTTCAATTCTACACCTTGCGTGAGCCTGACTGTTTTTTTCTGTGCCGGCCCATTTTATCTTTGTATTTTCCATTATAATACAAATTATTACTATTGTCAACCAAAAAAACTAAAGTCTCCGATTTGCACAAAGAAGGGAAGCCGACTTTTCAACCCTCAACTGCCACTCTGTGGAGAACCTGTTGATAGAGTGTTGATTTACTGTTAGAAAAAAGTGGATTCGAGTGGAATCTCCTTCGTCAGAATGTATGTTTTGGAAAAGTTTACAAATCGGCTTATTTACGATCTGTCAAAAAAGTGTGTTTTTCATGCTCTTTGTATAAAAAAAGAAGATGAAGGACGTTTTTCCCTTCATCTTCTGTGTTTATCTGTTTATTTGCCAAATACGGCGAGCAGGAAGCCTGCTGCAATAGCAGAGCCGATAACACCTGCTACGTTCGGTCCCATTGCGTGCATGAGCAGGAAGTTCGAGGGATTTGCCTTCTGTCCCTCCATCTGCGATACTCGTGCTGCCATAGGTACTGCGGAAACGCCTGCTGAACCAATGAGCGGGTTAACCTTTCCGCCTGTGAGCAGGTACATGAGCTTGCCGACAAGAAGTCCGCCGATAGTCGAGAATGCGAACGCTGTAAGTCCGAGTGCGATTATCATGAGTGTCTTGATGTTGAGGAAGCTGCTTGCGGCTGTTGTTGCGCCGACTGAGATTCCGAGGAATACTGTTACGATGTTCATGAGAGCATTCTGTACTGTGTCGGAAAGTCTCTCAGTTACTCCGCACTCTCTCCACAGGTTGCCAAGCATGAGACAGCCTACGAGCGGTGCTGTTGAGGGAAGAAGAAGGATTACGAACATTGCTACGATTATCGGGAAGATTATCTTCTCTGTCTTTGTTACGTTTCTGTTCTGCTCCATCTTTACCTTGCGCTCCTTCTCTGTTGTGAGAAGCTTCATGAGCGGCGGCTGTATCATAGGAATGAGTGCCATGTAGGAGTACGCTGCAATAGCGATAGGTCCGAGAAGCTCGGGTGCAAGTCTTGTTGTGAGGAAAATAGCGGTAGGACCGTCAGCTCCGCCGATGATACCGATAGATGCTGCCTGATTGCCTGTGAAGCCGAGGCATACAGCTCCGAAGAATGCGAGGAATACGCCCATCTGTGCTGCTGCTCCGAGGAGAAGGCTCTTCGGGTTTGCGATAAGCGGACCAAAGTCTGTCATCGCGCCTACGCCGAGGAATATCAGTGACGGATAAATTCCAGCCTTTACGCCGATATATAGGATATCGAGCAAGCCTCCGTGCGCCATTACGTGTCCGTAGCTGTGGTAGAACTCGCTTTCCTCGTCAAGGAACTGTGACCACAATTCAGGGTGATAGAGCGCGTCTGTCGACTCGGGTCCGAAATAGGAAAGGTTTACCAGCAGACAGCCGAATGCGATTCCTACAAGAAGGAGCGGCTCGAATTTCTTTACGATGCCGAGGTAGAGAAGAACACATGATATCGCTATCATGATGAGGTTCTTCCAGCCTCCGTCTACGAAGAAGCTCTGGAAGCCGGAATCGTTCCACAGCTTTTCAAGGGTCTCAACTATATTCATTATTTGCCCTCCTTACGCTATTACAACGAGCGGAGCGCCTGTGTCAACAACTGCGCCCTTGCTTGTAACCACCTGAGCAACAGTACCGTCCTTAGGAGCAACGATCTCGTTCTCCATTTTCATAGCTTCGAGGATAACAAGTATCTGTCCTGCCTTGACTGTATCGCCCTGTGCGACGTCAACGCGGAGGATATTGCCCGGCATGGGAGCTGCAACTGTCTCGCCTGCTGCAAGATCTACCGGTGCTGCCGGTGCGGGTGCTGCTGCGGGAGCAGCAGGTGCAGCAGCAGCGGCGGGTGCTGCCGGAGCTGCGGGTGCAGGTGCAAGTGCCTCATACTCGTCGAGAAGGATAGCCTTGCCCTTTTCAACCTCTACTTCATATGTCTTACCGTTAAGTGTTACTTTATACTTCATGGTTATTTGACCTCCTTAATGGAAATAAAGCGCAGCTCGTTCAGCGGAGTCTGCATTTTATCGGCAACGATAGCCATTATCATAGCGGCTTCCTTATCAGGTACGCCGTGGAGCTTTACGTGTCCGGCTGAACCCGGAGCCTCGGGCTGGTCGGCAGGTGTTACTGCGAGAGGCTTTGCCTCGACTTCCTTCTTCACGTTTTCAAGCGCTGCCTTTGCCTTCGCGTCCTTGCTTTTGAAGATAGCTCCTGTGATGTAGAGCACGCACATCAGCAGTACAAGTCCGAAGAATACTACGCCGTAGCCGAATATCGCGGTTATGGCAGCATCGCCTATTTCCATTTTTGTGCCGCTGTCAGCAGTCTGTGCCGCAAGTAATGTAAAGTTCATATCCGCAGACCTCCTTACATTTCCTCGATGGTGTATACTGCCTCATTCTCCTCCTGAGCCTTGCGGTCCTTGAGGAACTTCATTGTCTGGTCGGGGTAGCAGATGTAGCTCATTACATCTTCCTCGCAGCGGCAGAGGTCGCCGAGAGCTTCTCTTGCGGCTGTGAATTCTTCACCTGTGCGCTTCTGGTCCTCGATACGGCAGTCAACAGGCTGGTCGTCGCCGAGAACGCTCTTGGAGAGAGCTTCGTCGAGAGGTGCGGGTGCGATTCCGTACTCGCCCTTTATGTAGTTCTTTACTTCCTTGGAGATGTTCTTGTAGCGCTCGCCGATAAGTACATTCGTTACTGCCTGATTTCCTACCATCTGGGAAAGAGGTGTAACAAGCGGAGGATAACCGAGGTCTGCTCTTACCTTCGGTATCTCGGCAAGGGCTGCGTCGAATTTGTCCATTGCGTGCATATCGGTGAGGTTTGCTATCATGTTTGAGAGCATTCCGCCAGGTACCTTGTATACAAGTGCCTGTGCGTCTGTTGCAAGGCTCTTGGGATTGAGCTGTCCGCTGTCAACATACTTCTGCTTTATGGGCTTGAAGTAGTCGTTTACCTTGTTGATGATGTCCTCATCAAGACCTGTTTCGATGCCGTACTGCTTGAGTGCGTAGTACATCGTCTCTGTTGCAGGCTGTGACGTACCGCCGGAGAAGCATGATGTTGCTGTGTCGATAACGTCGATTCCGGACTCGATAGCCTTGGTTATTGTCATGTATGCCATACCTGTTGTGCAGTGGGTATGGAGGATAAGTGTCATGTCGCCGATAGCGTCCTTGATGCCCTTGATGAGGTGCTCTGCCTCGTAGGGTGACATAGTTCCTGCCATATCCTTGAGACAGATAGTGTCAAAGCCCATTGTCTTGAGCTCCTTGCACATCTCGATGTACTTGTCAACAGTATGTACAGGGCTCTGTGTGTATGAGATACAGCCGGAAGCAACTGTCTTTGCTGTTGCATACTTCTTTGTTGCCTCGAGCGCTGTTGCGATGTTTCTGAAATCGTTGAGAGCGTCGAAGATACGGATAACGTCGATTCCGTTCTTGATAGAAAGCTCGATGAACTTTTCAACAACGTCGTCGTGATAGTGCTTGTAGCCGAGGAGGTTCTGACCTCTCAGGAGCATCTGAAGCCTTGTGTTGGGAAGGTTCTTTCTGAGTCCGCGGAGTCTCTCCCACGGGTCCTCACCGAGATATCTGAGACAAGAGTCGAATGTTGCTCCGCCCCAGCACTCTACGGAATAGTATCCAGCCTTGTCCATTTCAGAGAGTATTCCCTCGTAGTCAGAATAAGGCAGACGTGTCGCCATCAATGACTGGTTGGCGTCGCGCAGTACGGTTTCTGTCAGTTGCACTTTTTTCATGTACAAGCCTCCTCAAAATTAACTCTGCATTGCAGAAATATAATACTTATTACTCCATTGGAGCATAGGTCAGCCGCGCCTTTGCGAAATGACCCAATCAAAACTAATTATAACATATATAAAATTAAATTTCTACTGTTTTTTTCAAGTTTTTTCTTTTTTTATCAGTTTGGCGATATTTATTTCATATATTGACGATATATTGGCTTTATTGCAAAAAAACAGTCCCCAAGGGACTGTTTGATGATATGTATGTGTTGAGGCAGAGTCAGGTACCCAGATATTCGCGTATCGCCTTATCGGCTGCTTTTACGCGGGCTTCGAGCTCCGCAGCGGAAATGCGCATCGCTCCGTTGCCGAAAATTATCATCTGCTCCGGTCCGTCAGAGGTAGCAACTCTGACTCTGTGCTTACGCGAAAGCTCGCGGCTGACGCGCTCGATGTACGTGTCGGCAGTCTCGGATTCCTTCGTGTATACTATATTTATATTGTAATAGCGCTCCACGTCGCGGTGACGTCCCTTGACCCTGTATGCGTCAAATACCACTATCACCTCATAGCCGCAGTAGCCCTGATAATTGCACATTATCTTCACAAGCTCCGCTCTTGCCGCATCAAGGTCCTCGTCAGCTATCTTTTTCAGCTCGTCCCATGCGAATATTATGTTGTAGCCGTCTACGAGCAGATACTCGGGTCCTTCGTAGTCCGGCAGCTTCACCGGCTTGCTGTAGTCGCTCTCCGCCTTTGTCCGCTTGAACGCTCTGCGCGGGTCGCGCTCTATTTTGCCGTAGGTGCGCTCGAATATCTCCATTAGCTCCTCGTCAGAGGCGGCTCGCTCGAAAAAACGCTGTACCCTGCGCTGTTTTGCGTCCTCCGGCTCGGCTGTACTGTCAGTCAGGCATGAGGGCAGGTGCATATGCTGCGGGACCTCGTCCCACTTGACGACATAGCCTGCTCCGTGGCTGCAAAATACTGAATCTGCGCTGTTTTCAAGGTCTCCGTCGCAGTCGTATGCCCGCTCGGCTATGACCTGCTCTGCGTTGTGACACGTTCTGTAGCCCGCATTCACGCATGAAAGCCTGCCCTTTCCGCGGGTATAGCCTATCATCTCGGTCTGGTAGCCGCTGAGCTCCGATACAGGCGCACTTCCCTTTATCACCGACATATCCCCTGCCGTTTCCGGAGTTGAGAACTCCGCGGACATATGCTGGAGGTCCGCTATCGCTCTGCCGACAAATTCCGATGGCACTTCAAGCTCGTAGTCATAATACGGTTCAAGCAGCACACAGCCGGCTGTGCGAAGTCCCTGACGGACGGCACGGTAAGTCGCCTGACGGAAATCTCCTCCCTCGGTGTGCTTCAGGTGCGCTTTGCCGGATGCGAGAGTTATCTTCATATCCGTTACCGGTGAGCCCGTGAGGACTCCAAGATGCGGCTTTTCCTCTAAATGAGTCAGGATAAGACGCTGCCAGCTGCGGTCGAGGACGTCCTCGGAACAGTCGGAACCGAACTGCAAGCCGCTTCCCGCCGGCAATGGCGTCATAAGCAGATGTACCTCGGCATAGTGGCGCAGAGGCTCGTAATGTCCCACGCCTTCGGCTTCCGCGGCTATGGTCTCCTTGTAGGCGACCGCTCCGCTGCCAAATGTGACCTCGTAGCCGAATTTTTCCGATATAACGCGGCTGAGCACCTCGAGCTGTACTGCTCCCATGAGCTGGATATGTATCTCGCGGAGCTGCTCGTTCCAGACGATGTGGAGCTGCGGGTCCTCGTCCTCAAGGCGGCGCATATCCCTCAGCACGTCGTATGCGTTCTTCTCGGACGGGAACTGTATCTTGTACGTCATGACCGGCTCGAGCACTGCCCTCTCAGAGTTGCGGATACAGCCTATGCCCTGCCCTGCAAAGGTGTTGTCAAGTCCGGTTACGGCACATACCTCTCCCGCTTCGGCTGCGTCCGCCGTGCGGAATTTCTCGCCCGAATAGAACCTCACTGAGCTGACCTTGCCCGTGACTTCGTTCCCTTCTGCGTCCGTGTAGGTCATCTCGTCGCGGACGTGCAGAGCTCCGCCCATTATTTTCAGGTGAGTCAGACGCGTTCCCTTGCTGTCGTACGCTATCTTGTAGACCCTTGCTCCGAATACGGCGCTGCGCTCCGGCTCGGTGGTGTATCTTCCGAGCGCCGCGAGGAAGTCCTCTACGCCGTCCATTTTCAGTGCTGAACCGAAAAAGCACGGGAATATCTTGCGCTCGGCTATCGCCTTGGCTATGCTCTCATCGGTGAGAGCTCCCTTTTCAAGATATTCCTCCATGAGCGCTTCGTCGCAGGCTGCCGCGTTCTCGCTGAGCTCGTCCGCGGATACGGTGAAGTCAGTGCAGCCGTCCGAAAGCTGCCGGCGGAGCTTCTCGAGGATTGAGACTCTGTCCGCCCCGATGATGTCCATTTTGTTCACGAAGATGAATACCGGCACCTCGTACTTCCTCAGCAGCTTCCACAGGGTCGAGGTGTGGCTCTGTACGCCGTCTGTTCCGCTTATTACGAGTATCGCGCAGTCCATTACGCGCATGGTGCGCTCCGTTTCCGCTGAAAAGTCGATATGCCCCGGTGTGTCGAGCAGCGTGATGTGCTTGTCGCCGGCACTGAGCTCCGCCTGACTTGCAAATATTGTGATGCCGCGGTCGCGCTCTATCGAATCTGTGTCGAGAAAGGAGCTTCCGTTGTCAACCCTGCCGAGCTTGCGTATCTCGCCCGCACTGTAGAGCATCGCCTCCGCAAGAGTCGTCTTGCCCGAGTCGACGTGAGCAGTTATGCCTACTGTGATATTTTTCATATGAACACCTTAACGCTTCCGCTTGAATTTCGGCATCAGCCGCTTGATATATCCCTTGTAAACAAGGTCGAGATTGAGGTCGTAAAGTATGAATACGACGTTGCATACTCCGAGCATTATATAGCTTCCGTATTTTCCGAAATCGCTCATATCCTCGAGCATTTCCTTTATGCCGAACAGGTAGACCGTTACATAGAAAAAGCTCACCGCACATATGTTGAATATCATAAGCTTCACCGCAAACCTCAGCGGAGATAGCTTTATCTTTTGCAGATAATACCGCAGTATCGGATAATGTCCGAACAGCATTATGAATATGAGCGCCGCTTCTTTGTCGGCAGTTATGAACAGCGAGAGCAGGCTCACCGCGATATATGTCAGGAGCGCCCAGCTTATGCTGACCTCCTCCGCTATGAGCACAAGAAGCGTTCCCGCTATCATCGGGAGAAGCAGATACAACGGCGTTATTATGCCCGCAAGAAACATCGTTACAAGACACAGAGCCGATACTATCCCCCCAAGTGCGACTCTGTAGCTTATGTCCTTCATGAAGTTACAGCGCTGCCCTTGCCGTCAGCTGTCTTTTTTCTGTGCTGTATCCCGTAGGTGATGGCTGACATCAGCTTTGTCGGTACAAAACGTGAGGCTATCACTCCGGCGCGGACTGAAAGCCCCGGGATAGCGATGAGCTGGCGGCTGAAGGTCTTCCTTATCGCGTACTCGGCTACGTAATCCGGCGAGAGAGGCTTTATGCTGAAGGTAACTCCCGCACGGTTGTTGAAGTTCGTATCGACCGGTCCCGGACAGAGCACGGTTATGCTCACGTTCGACTTGTCGCGGCGGAGCTCCTCTGCAATGGCAAGACTGAGCCTTACCACGTAATTCTTCGAGGCATAGTACGACGAGAGAAGTGGTCCTGTCATGAAGCCGGCTGATGAGGCTACGTTGAGTATCATGCCGTGGTCACGCTTCTTGAAATCACGCAGGAATAGCTTCGTCAGGATATGCACCGCAGTGATGTTGACGTTTATCATGTTGAGCTCGTCATCGAGGTCGGTCTGCTCGAATCTGCCGAATATACCGTATCCTGCATTGTTCACAAGAAGGTCCACGTTCTTGTCCCTGCAAAACTCGTATACCTTGAATACGTCTTCCTTCTTCGAGAGCTCCGCTGTGATTATCTCGGTCCTGCCAAGCTCGTACTGGAGGTCCCTGAGGACCCGCTCGTTCCTGCCGGTGAGTATGAGCTCCCAGCCGCGCTTGCTGAGCTTTCTTGCCATGCTCATTCCGATTCCCGATGTTGCGCCTGTTATCAATGCCTTCATAGTCTTTTACCTCATTTCTATATATTTTAGTCCGCTGTCTGTAACTGAATCTATTCCGAACAGAAACAGCGTCTGTTCATAATCGTCCGGATAAAGAAAATCACTGAGCGGACGGTCCATGAGCTCAGGACGGACAAATGTGACCTCGCTGTAATGCTGTATCAGGAACGGCACAAAACTCGCCGCACACCTGCTTCCTATCACAAGGATATGCCTGTCGTTGTTGAGGTCGGTGCGTATCCGCACGAGCGGGTACTCTCCGCCAAGATACAGCGAATACATATCGTCGCTTTCAAGCGCTTCCTCGTCGTAAAGCCCGATCTGCTCGACATATCCGTCGTTATCATAGCCGGTACAGCTCAGTACCTCCGCTCCTTCGGAATATTCGTATATGTCAAGTATATCCGGCTCGCATTTCATGTAAAGCGTCTTTCGGTAAAGGTCGCCGTAAAACTGGTCCGTTACGTGGCGGATATGATATTTATCGTATGAGACCGGCTGAGAGCCAAGCTTCTGTATAACCGTTCTGTATACACAGTATGCCCCGTACATCGTCCATTTAGTATCGCTGCGGAAGTAAATGCGCTCGTCGCTCATCATCTTCATCAGGTCGTATGCGTCGATACACCTGATGCTTGTATCAAGTCCGCCGCAGAGCTTGTCTATGAGCTGCTTTTCGGCTCCGCGGGAAATGTGCTCGGGGAGCTTGTCGCCGTATACGCCGGCAGAGGTCGGGACTGCCGCGAAATATACGGCTCCGTCATATGCCTGCGCGAAGCTGTTGATATATCCCACGCTGCGGCTTAGATCCTTCCGGCTTACGCCCTCCGCGGAAATGAGTCTGTCGTCAGCGACGTATACTCCGTTGACGATGTTTCCCTTCATCGCGGAATCTACTCTCGAGCCAAAGGCTATCCAGCCGTCCCTGCCTGCGAATTTTTCAGCTGCGGCGGCTTCAAGCTCGCTGCCATAGCCCTGTCCGCTGTTTTCGGGCAGAGCCGCGATATTGTCCTTGTCGCCCGATATCACTGCGTTTATCAGCGAAGCGGCTCCTGCTACGGCTATGAACAAGAGCACTGCCGCCGCTGTCAGCTTGTTTGTCATGCTTGTCACAGAGCTGCCTCCCTTACAGTTTGATTATCTGCATCTCCGAGCTGCCGGTATATGCTATCAGTGCTGTGCATATTATCAGCACTATCACCATGCTCACCGGCGATATCGCTCCGAGTGTGTTGCGTATGCGTGCTGTTCCTGAACGGAGCATCATGTTGCGGAAGAGGTCGGTCGATGCGTACATCGTCATGAGCATGACCACCAGATACGACTTCAATAAATATACCGTGAGCCCGTCCGCAAGCGCGTGTGTGCGTCCGAGCATCGCAAGCAGGTAATCCACCGAGCCGGTCACGCTGTCGCCCGCGAGGAATACTGCAAATAATACCGTCAGAACAAAGGTGTAGATTATTCCCGTCGCCTTGAGAGTTTTGGACGTTATAAACCTGTTCTCCAGTATTATCGCCGCTCCCATGAGCATTCCCCATACCGCGCTGCTAAGGTCAAATCCGTACCAGTATCCCAAAAGTGCCCACGCGAGCAGGAATACAAGCTTGCGGACATAACGGCTGCTTACACGCGCGGTAAGCGGTCGGGTGATGTATTTCCGGAACCAGTGTATCACCTGTACGTGCCACTTCGCTGCAAAGTAGCGTATGCGGCTGCTGAACATCGGGTAGTTGAAGCTCTGCGGGAAACGGAATCCGAAGCAGTAGCCTATGCCCACTCCCATGTCGGCAACTCCAGAAAGTGTAAAGTATAGGCAGAGCATATACGCTGTTATGCCGAGCCATGCAGTGCCCGCGGATATTGCTTTCACGTCCGAGACCTTCACCGTAGAATACATCGAATACAGCGTATCCGCTGCGATGACCTTTTTGGCAAGTCCCTTTATGAATATCGAAAAACCGGTGCTGAGCTCCTGCATACTGCATTTACGGCTCCTGAGTATGCGAGTGAAGATGTCGTAGCGCAGTACGGGTCCCATGAAAAGACGCGGGAACATCATTATGAAAAGCGCGAACCGGACATAGTTTTTCTCAGCTTTCTGCTTTCCGGTGCAGACGTCTGCAAGATATCCAACCGCCGAAAGCGTGAATAGCGATATGCCTATCGGGAAAAAGCCCTCAGGAAAATGCATAGCCCGTGTGAGCCACGAAAAACAGCTCACTCTGAATATGAATACTGCCGCGATGTCAAAGGTCATGCCCGCTGCAAACGGTATGAGCGCAGAGCGGCTTTTCCTGCCGCGGAGCGCTCCGCAGACTCTGCCGCAGATGTAGTTCACAAGTGTGTAGACCATGAGCAGCACAAGAAAGCCGATACCGAAAAGTCCGCTGAATACCATGCTCAGCAGAAGCATGACGATGTCTCTGAATTTTGCCGGAACCGCGTAATACGCGGCAAGTGAAAGCGGGAAAAATGCATAGATGAACAGAAGACTGCTATACTCCATGTTCTTCCTCCTTCATTCTGCCGACCTCCGCCGCAAGCTCCTCTGCGGACATCATCGTGTTGAGTACCTCGATGAGGGCTCCCGCTGAGAGAAGCGAGGGAAGTCCGAGCCGCTTCTGGAGCTGCTTCCGCAGCGCTGAGCTGTTGCTGCCTCCGCTCAGTCCGAGCTCGAAAAGCGTGAGCTTGGTTATATCCGGCTCACCTTCACGCTCGGAAGCGGTTATACCTGCCTTTTTGAATGCAGCAAGGAGGATATCACAGTCGATCCCCTCAACTCCGAGCTTGCCCTCTGCCGAGGGCTTTGTCTTGCGCTTTTCCTTGCCGAAAATGTCCGGAGTATAGACGTTTTTTACTACGCCGTTTTTGACTGCTCCCTTGATGTAGCCGCGTATCTTGCGTCCGGCACTGTCGGAGTCGGTTAGTATCACTATTCCCGTCTTTTCTGCGTAGTAGCGTATCAGTGCGAGCTTCTCCGCGTCCTTGAAGATGCCGAAGCCGTCTGTTACGATGATGACCGCGTCTACTACCGAGCAAAGCTTTATCTTGTCGTATTTTCCTTCTACGATTATTGCTTCATTTATCTTTATCATCTTTACCTCCGGGAGGGTCTGAGCACGAGCATCTCCGTTATCGCCTGCTCGATCGCTGTCCTCGGGTCAACGGGAGAGGAGTTTAGCTTTACGGTCGTGTCACGCAGTATGATCAGACACCTGCGCAGCCGCTCTATGCCGAATTTCTGCGCGTCACGCATTGAGTTCTTCATGACAAAGGTGCGCTTGGGTGCGTAGCCGAAGTCCGCGGCGGCTGTCTCGGGCATTATCCCCTGCTTAGACGCGCACGCTCCTCTGTAAAGGTCGAGAAATACTCCCGTCAGAGCGTACAGAGCCGCTCCCCTGTTTTCATTGTCGATGTTGAGCTGGCTCACCGCTTCATATGCCGCCTTTGCATTCATCGACGCTACGGCATTCGCAAGATTGTATATCGTGGTGTCGTTCTGCTCGTGGACGAGCTCTGCAAGCATTTCCGAGGTTATCTCAGCTCCGCCCGCGTATGCGCAGAGCTTCTCTATCTCGTTCGATATCGTCAGCTCGTCGCAGAGACACATCTCCGCAAGCTCCTTCGCCGCCGGTATGGATATCGCTCCGCCGCGCGAGGCGACCTTCGCCGAGATGAGCTTCGCAAGCTCGCCCGAGCCCTTGATGTCCGCCATGCAGAGTATGCCGTTCTTTTCCGCAAAGTCCGCAAGCTTCTTGTTCTTGTCTGTGATGATGTTCGCTCCGGACTTGTAGTCGTAACGGGTCTTTATCTCAAATCCCGTGACGTTGAATATGACAACGGTCTGGTCGGGTATCTCCTTCAGAGCGTTCATAAGCTGCTTGTTGATGTCCTCCGCTTTGTGTCCGCGCATATCCTCATACGGCTTCTCGCAGTTGTAATCGTTGATGAGAACGACATTGTACTCCGTGAACATCGGTGCCATTTGTATAAGGTCGTACAGCGCCGAAATATCGAGCTCCCTGCCGTTGAGCCGCGTGAGCGAGAGGTCGTCCGCGCCGCCCAGTGCGGCGTTCAGTACAAGCTTCGTAGCCTTTTCTACTCCGGCTACGTCGGCTCCGCAGAGATAATATATCCGGCTTACGCCTTTTTTCAGGGCTGTCGCCAGTCCCTTGACGTCGGTCTTAGGCATTACAGCCTCCTTATCCTGAATCCGTCTCCGGCAGGCGTGAATTCAAGGTCGTTCCCGCCGGTTTGCAGATCAATTGTATTTTTTCCCTCCGGCAGCGTTTTATCCTTGTGCCTGCCGTAGAATACAGTTATACTTCCGTCGTCTGCACCAGATGAGGCAGGTGCGAACGATATCTCAGCTCCGCCGCAGGCTATATCAAGTCTGCCGGAATCATATCCGATGATGCAGCCGTTGTCAGATATGCGGAATCTGTCGCCGACTGTCTCTGCTCCCGTGCAGATGCCCTCCTCAGGCACTACCCACTTTTTGACGCTGAACAGCCGCAGCTCCTCCGCATATATCGGGCATACGGTCTGCGCATTTCTTGTGAGTATGACAGTATCCGCAGACGACGCATTGTTCACAGTCAGGTACTTCCTCACGTACTCCGCCGAGCGGCGGCTTCCGCTCAGGTCGGCGATGTCAGTGTGTCCGTCGTGCATTATGACTACCGCCGCGTTAGCTCCGCTCCCTAGCACGGCAACTGTGAACTGCCGGCGGCGGAGCATTCCGTATGTCGAGGTACACGCCGCTCCCATAGCTATCCCTGCCGCAGTAAGAACTGCCGTGAGCCGGCGGCTCCTGCGGAAAAGATGCGCGAATACTATCACAGTCAGCGCGATGAGAAGAAGTCCTCGGAGATAGCCTGCCGTGTCGGAGATGTGAAATACTCCGAGGGCGGATATGCGCTCCGATATGAATATGACCGTGCGTATGACTCCTCCGGCGAGCGGAAGTATCGGCAGCACTCCGAATGTAAGCACGTATATGAAGCCGGTCGCCATTGCCGCTGTACACATCGGCAGGAGCAGCAGATTCGCAAACGGTGCAGCGAGCGAGGTCTCGTCGAAAAACCACATCGTCACCGGAAATACGGAAAGCGTTGTGCATATGCCGGTAATGAGGTCCGCTGCAAGACGCTGACGGAACGTTTCACGCTTCATGTTCTTTGTCATGTACGGCGCAAATACCGCTATTCCGAAGGTTCCCGACACCGAGAGCAGAAATCCTGCGCTGCATACACAGTACGGGTCTGATATCGCTATCAGCAGTACCGCCACTGAAAGTGAATTCAGCGAGTCGTTCTGCCGCCGGAATAGCTTCGCCGAGTACATGATGTCGAGCATTATCGCTGCGCGCAGTGCCGATACCGGATAATTCGCTGTCGCTGTCAGCAGCAGGAGCATGACGTTGATAACTCCGAATGAAATGAATCTGTTTACTCTCAGGCGCGAGAGAAGAGTCCATATCAGTCCCGCAAGAATGGATACGTGCAGTCCCGAGACCGCGAGGACATGACCTATTCCTGTGCGGTAGAGGACGGTCCGCGTGTTTTCGTCGAAATCCGACTTGTCACCGAATACCATTCCCGCAAGAAAGCCTCCGCATTCGCTGCCGAGCTCGGATTTGAACTTCGCGACTGTCTTATCACGGTAGGAATCAAGCGCCCTCTTTACGATGCGTCTGTTAGTACGCGTGACTTTCAGCCCTTTGAGCCCGCTCGCCTTGACGTAAATGTGCCGCGAACGATATATGCGCTCGGAGGCATAGAGATAGCCGTTCTCCGGCTTGTAAAAGCTGCACTCCGCTATGCTTATCTCGTCGCCTACCCGTGCGTGGAGGTCTCCGCTGTAAAACATTATCTTTGCCGGTGTTTCGCCGTCTATCCGCCCCTTGAGCGTATACGCGGTGTTGCCCTCCTCGTAGCGGGTGATGCCTGTGACCTCGCCGGTGAAGCTTCCGGTCTTTCCGGCGTATCCGTTTATACGTTCATAGCTCAGCGCTGTATACGAAAGACTCAACGCCGCTGCCGCCGCAAACGAAACTGTGATAACTGCATAGTCGGCTAACCGGAATCCCCTGCGTCTGCCGTATATATAAACAATCACGGCGGCAGACAAATACATCAGGACTCCCTTTGCATCGGTAAAAAACAAAGCGAAAAATAATCCCGACATATATGCTGCTGCCGCTCCAATCATTTTTCGCTTCATATATTACTTATTTAAAGAAAAGAGGCAGTTTTTCAAGGAATACTATATCTGTTCTGTCAGCAGCGTCGCCCTCAGCAAGGACAGCTGCTTCTGCAGCGATATTTCCTCCCGCAGCCTCAACAAGCTTTTCAAGAGCTTTGAGAGATTCGCCTGTACTTATAACATCATCAACTATAAGAACACGTTTTCCCTTTATCATCTCAGCCTTATCAGCCGAAAGGCAGAGTCTCTGCTCGGCTGCTGTGGTTATCGACTTTACTGTCACTTCCAGCGGGTCGCTCATATAGAGCTTTACCGACTTTCTTGCAACGATGTAGTTTTTTCCGCTCTGACGCGCCATTTCATAGCCGAGCGGTATTCCCTTTGACTCGGCTGTGAGGATAACGTCAAATTCAGGAACCTTTTTCAGAAGCTCGGAAGCAGAAGCCACGGTGACTTCAACGTCCGAAAACATGATGAATGCTGCAATGTCAAGCTTGTCGTTTATCGCGCAGATGGGGAGCTCGCGCTCGAGACCTGCAATGGTCATCTTATATGTATTTGCCATGCCTGCTCTCCTTATTCGGTCTTGCCGAGTGATTCAGGTCCCCAGCCCATTTTTACTCCTGCGAGCATATGGAAGTGGAGATGCTTTACTGTCTGTCCGGCATCGTCTCCGCAGTTGTTGATGATGCGGTAGCTCTCTATGCCCTCAGCCTTCGCTATCTTTGCCGCTGCCTCGAATACCTTCGCAACAAGTGAGGAATTCTCCTCTGTTATCTCGTTTGCAGACGCTATGTGCGCCTTGGGGATTATTAGATAGTGTACAGGCGCTATGGGAGCGATGTCCTTGAAGCTGTATACGTATTCGTCCTCGTAGACCTTGGTGCTTGGTATCTCTCCGTCAATTATCTTGCAGAATAAGCAGTCCATAGTAATACTCCTTTACTTTATGATATCAGATGTTATGCTCTCGAATTTTGCAAGAGCCTCGTCTATCTTGGTTATATCGCCTGCGCCAGCCATTGCTCCGTCAGGCTTTCCGCCGCCCTTGCCGCCTGTTACGGCTGCAACTTCGCGTACTATCTTGCCGGCATTTCCGCCCTTGGCAACAGCTTCCTTCGTGCATACGCAGTAGAATGTTCCCTTTTCGCCCGAAGCAGATGCGAAGAGCGCTATCATTGCCTCTTCCTTGTCCTTTACGCTGTCACCGAGCTTGCGGAGCGCGTCAGGTGTTGTGCCGTCCATGCGGGCGGATACGAGCTTGATGCCGCCGACTTCCTTTGCATTGTCAAAGAGTGCAGCTGTCTTTGCGTTTGCTATCTGCTGTGTGAGGCTTTCGAGCTTCTTGTCCTTCTCCTTGAGCTCAGCTGTTACTGCTGCGCACTTCTCGGGAAGCTCGCTCACATTCGCAAGCTTGAGCGCCTTAGCAGAGCGTGCGATAGTATCCTTGAAGCCGTTGAGGAGCTCCATTACTCCAAGACCTGTTACAGCCTCGATACGTCTTACGCCGGCTGCTACCGAGCTCTCGGAAACTATCTTGAAAAGTCCTATCTGTGAGGTGTTGGATATATGTGTACCGCCGCAGAATTCTACTGAATGATGCGCTGTTACTACTCTTACTGTGTCGCCGTACTTCTCGCCGAAGAGTGCCATTGCTCCGAGCTTCTTTGCCTGCTCGATAGGCATCTCCTCCATTGTTACGGGAAGTGCGCGCATTATCTCGTGGTTTACGATGTTCTCGACCTTTGATATCTCCTCGGGTGTCATCGCTGAGAAGTGGTTGAAGTCGAAGCGGCAAGCCTTCTCGTTTACGAGCTGTCCTGCCTGATGTACGTGGTCACCGAGTACCTTGCGGAGTGCGTACTGGAGCAGATGTGCTGTTGTGTGGTTTCTCATGATAGCAAGTCTGCGGTCGCCGTTTATAGATGCGTTGACCTTGTCGCCCTTGCGGAGTGTTCCCTGCTCGATTGTTGCGATGTGGAGGAAGTGTCCCTCTGACTTGATAGTGTCTGCAACAGATGCAAGGTTCTGTCCTGTCATGATAGTTCCGATATCGCCGACCTGTCCGCCGCTCTCAGCGTAGAAAGGCGTTACATCGAGGACGATAGCTACCTCGTCTCCCTCGTCAGCGTAGTATACCTCGGCGCCGTCCTTGTACATTGCAAGTATCTCTGCGTCCTTGGCTGTGAAGTCTGTGTAGCCTGTGAATACTGTAGGAGCTGCGTCAACTCTGATGCTGTTGTCTGCCCATGATGAGCTTGCCTTTGCTGCGTGGTCTGCCTTTGCGCGGGCTCTCTGCTCCTTTGCGAGCTCTGTGAAGCGGTCACGGTCAACTGTGAGACCCTGCTCTTCGCATATCTCAACTGTGAGGTCTATCGGGAAGCCGTATGTATCCGAAAGCTTGAATGCATCGTCGCCGGAGAGGACTGTCTTGCCCTCTGCCTTGAGTGCTGCTGTGAAGCCGCTGAGAAGCTCGGAGCCCTTGTCTACGGTCTTGGCGAAAGCCTCCTCCTCGACGCCGATTATCTTCTTGATGTAGTCACGCTTCTCGGCGAGCTCGGGATATGCCTTCTCGTTTTCGTTTATTACTGTATCGCATACGTCGCAGAGGAATGGCTTCTTGATGCCTAAGAGTCTGCCGTGACGTGCTGCTCTTCTGAGGAGACGGCGGAGTACGTAGCCTCTGCCCTCGTTTGAAGGCATGATGCCGTCGCCTACCATGAATGTCGTGCTGCGGATATGGTCTGTGATAACGCGGAGCGATACGTCGGTCTTGTGGTCCTTCTTGTACTCGACTCCTGCTATCTTCGAGATGTGCTTCATGATGTTCTGCACTGTATCTACCTCGAAGATGTTGTCAACGTCCTGCATTACGCAGGCGAGACGCTCAAGTCCCATACCTGTATCGATGTTCTTGCTCTTCATCTCGGCATAGTGACCCTCACCGTCGCTGTCGAACTGGCTGAATACGAGGTTCCATATCTCAATTACGCGGTCGCAGTCGCTTGCCTGCTCGAAATTCTCGAACGGACCGTATGCCTCGCCGCGGTCAAAATGTATCTCAGAGCAGGGNNGGACCTGAGCCGTGCTCCCAGAAATTGTCCTTCTTGCCGAGACGGATTATTCTCTCGTGGGGGATACCGATGTTGTTCTCCCATATCTGCTCTGCCTCGTCGTCGCTCTCGTAGATGGTTATCCAGAGACGGTCAGCCGGTATCTCGAGCTCCTTGGTGAGGAACTCCCATGCCCATGCGATAGCCTCGGGCTTGAAGTAATCGCCGAATGAGAAGTTTCCGAGCATCTCAAAATATGTGCCGTGGCGTGCCGTCTTGCCGACGCTCTCGATATCGGGAGTTCTGATGCACTTCTGGCAGGTGGTTACTCTCACATTGGGAGGTGTTGCCTGTCCGAGGAAGAATTTCTTCAGCGGAGCCATGCCTGAATTGATGAGAAGAAGGCTCTTGTCGCCCTGCGGCACAAGAGATGCGCTCGCCATTCTGGTATGGTTCTTGCTTTCAAAGAATGAAAGATACTTTTCGCGTAAGTCGTTAAGACCTGTCCACTGCATAATGATTTACTCCTTTTTATTAAAACATATCGTTTACGGGGAAATATAAAAAGCCCCGCCGCCAAATGGGACGAAGGCTCTCGTGGTACCACCCAAATTCAAAGGAGCTTACTGCCCCTTCCTCATGCCTCTTTAACGCAGAGTTACGCCGCGGTTTCCCGCGGGAGCTCAGGGTAAGCACCTGCCGGACGTCTGAAAGCTCACACCAGCCGCTTTCTCTCTGAAAGACGCAATACAGCAGTCAATCCCTTCAACGCTACACGCATATATTATAACTCTATCCGCGTCAAAAGTCAAGGCTTTTTGGCAATTTTATCATGAATCGTCTGCGGGAGGATAATATCCTCCCACTACTGTTTTTTAGCCGCTCCCATATTCATTATCCCGTCAGTTATATCCGCAAATACCGGAGCTGCCGCATCGTTGCCGTAGCCGCCGTCCTCAGCAAGAACGGTCACTGCATAAGTCGGTGCGCTCGCAGGAAAAAATCCCGTTATCCATGCGTGGCAGAGCTCCTCGCCGTTTTCGTCATAGCGTCCCGTCTGGGCTGTCGAGGTCTTGGCTCCTGCACGGATATACTGCGGGCGGGCATTTGAGTTCTCATTCTCGTATACCGCCGCTATCATCATTTTTCGCAGCTTCTGAGCGGTCTCCTCTGTCATCACCCGCGACTTCCGCGGGAGCTTCTCGTTGCCGACCGTTTCCCCGTCAAGGGTTATCCCGCGTATAAGCTCCGGCATCACGAGCTCGCCGCCGTTCGCTATGGCGCAGGTCATCGCGTTTATCTGCAACGGCGATGCACTGAGCTTGCCCTGTCCGAATGAAAAATTCGCAAGCTCCGCCGGTATGCTCAGTTCCTGCTCCGTCGGGAGCGTTCCCGCAGAGGCGGTCATGCCTGCGCAGAGATGTATCTCGCGCCCGAATCCGAGGTCGAAGGCAAGGCTCCTGTATGCCGGCACGTCAAGCAGCCGGCTGAGCGAGATGAAATAGGTGTTGCATGAATTTGTCATCGCGGAGGTCATGTCCTGCTCTCCGTGACCGTCGGTCTTGTGGCAGCGGAAATGCTGTCCCGCGACGTCGATACTGCCGCGGCAGTCGTAAATATATCCGCCGTAGCCCTCGTTTATCCCCTCGCAGGCGGTCACGAGCTTGAATATCGAGCCAACACTGTAGGAGTACATCGCGCGGTCAATCAGCGGACTGCGTTCGTCGCTGAGAGCCGCTCCGATGTCGCTGACGTCATACGAGGGAAAGCTCGCGAGCGCAAGGATATTTCCGGTCTTTACGTCGCTCACGACTATCGCTCCCCTGCCGATATCAGCTCCCGCTCTTTCGCATATCGACTGTATGCGGCTGTCGAGGGTAGTCACAACTCCGGTATGCTGTTTTTCGCTGCGGACGACCTGCTTCTCAGCGCCGATAAGGACGCTCCCGAAGCCGTCTGTCGAGTAGGTGACGCTGTTCTCGGAATCGGCGCCGCGGAGCACACTGTCATAGGCGTACTCTATCCCTGAGACGCCTTTTCCCTCCGAAAGATAGCCTACCGCGTGCGGTGCAAGCTGACGTCCCGAGCCGTTCACCGGCAGCTCGAAAAATGTAAGCCCTGCCGAGTCCTCTCCCTTTGCAGTACATCTGAATGCAAACGGTCTGCCCTTTTTATACGCCGCTGCAAGAGCAGCCTTGTCGGCTGCGATGCTGTTCAGCTCCTCGAGCGTTACCGCTGTCGGGACTGCTACGGCGATAAGCTCTGTATCCGTGTTCGTCAGAGGTACAAAGTTCCGGTCGAATACGGTCCCCTGACTGTCCCCCGCGTTTACCGTTATGAACGATGTCGCCGCGGCTGTTTTCACGTACTGCCGCTTCTCCGCGAGCCGCATATAGTTCCATACGAGCAATGTGAACATCACAAGAAATGCTCCCGCGAGCAGCAGTATCCCGCGCTCTGAGCGCCTGCGCATAAAAATCACCCCGCAGATATTATCCCTCCGCGGGGTGAAATTATTCCTATTCGAGGACTATCGTGAACGGTCCGTCGTTTACAAGCTCGACCTTCATGTCCGCACCGAATATGCCGGTCTCGACGTGCTTGCCCTTGCTGCGGCAATAGTCCGCAAAGTAAGTGTAAAGGCGCTCTGCCTCGTCGGGCTTGCCTGCCTGTATGAAATTAGGACGGTTTCCCTTGCGGCAGTCCGCGTAAAGCGTGAACTGCGACACTATCAGCAGCGAGCCGCCTACGTCTGCGAGCGACAGATTTATCTTGTCGTTCTCGTCCGAGAAAATACGGAGATTCATTACCTTGTCCGCAAGGCGGCGGCAGTCCTCTTCCGTATCGCCCTGTCCTACTCCGAGCAGAACAAGATAGCCCGTGCCGATGCTTCCTGTGATATTTCCGTCAACTTTAACGCTCGCCGAGGATACTCTCTGCAATACTATCCTCATGCCGTCACTTCCTTACTATGTCCATCTCGAACGGCTCAAGCTCGAGCTTTTCCCTGCCGCGCGAGGTTATCATGCTGAACATCGGCTTCGGCAGCGGTATCGTCTTAGGCTCAGCTGAGTTGTTGAAGAAGCAGATGTACTCGTCTCTGCCGTTCGTGCGCGTGGTGACTTCGACGCCCTTCGGAAGTCCTTTCAGCTTCGGTACTCCGGTCTGAGTCATGAGATTAGATGCAAAGCTGTCGTAGAAATCAGAGTGGCAGACTGTTCCCACGTAATAGGCTACTCCGTTGCAGTAGCGGTTCATCGTGACTGCGGGAGTGCAGCTGTAGAAGCCGGTATTGTACTCGGCATACGCGCGGGCTGTGGTGAGCTGCATGAGGTCGCACCACTGCCTGCATCTGAACTCGTTTCCGGCAAAATCCTTGATAGTAAGCTCGTTTTTGCCTATGGGGTCGTATTCGGTGACCTCGGCTCCGATGAGCTCCTTGAATACTGTCGGGAGAGTATCTATCATGTAGTTGTTGCACTCGTTTTTAGCTCCGCTTCGCGCGGTGAGGACGAGTGTTCCTCCGTTTATTACGTAGCGGTAGATATTCTCGGTAACGCTCTTCTGGTTGACGTAAAGCGCCGGTGCAACTACAAGCTTGTAGCGCGAGAGGTCTGTCTCGGGCGATACGACGTCAACATTGGCTCCGAGACGCATGAATGCGGCATGGAAGGTCTTGAGCTGCTCTAAATAGCTGAAGCCCTCGACCTGCGGCTGTATGCGCAGCGCTGCGTCTGATTCCGGTGAGTAGAGTATCGCGATATCCGATATCATCTCCGTATTGTCAAGGATATATAGCTGCGCGGCCTCCTTGCAGAGCTCCGAAAATTCGATATATCTGCGGTTCGGGACATTGCTGTGGTCGAGTATGCCGTGCCAGTGCATCTCTGCTCCTGTGACCGCTGTGCGCCAGCGGAAATGCAGGACTGCATCTGCTCCGTGAGCGATTGCCTGCAATGCATAGCCCTTTATCTGCCCCGGGCGAGGCGTCGGCGACATCGGCTCCCAGCTTCCAGTCGGTCCGCTGAGCTGCTCCATTACCCAGAAATTCTGCTCCCTTATGCCGCGCATGAAGTCGAGCTCGAATGCGTGGGAGTAGACCGCTTCGGGGTCCTGCGGGAGGATTATCGGCGGGTAATTGTCGAATGAGACGAAGTTCATGAAGTCGAAAAGCTTGTACGGCTCCGGCATATTCTCCGAGAAGAATGTGTTCGTCGTTATCGGCACCTTGCCGTCCTCAAGCCTTATAACGAGCATCAGCTCCTTGAGGTAGTTCGCTACGCTCTCTGATGTGAATCTGTACCAGTCGAGACAGAGCGACGGATTCTGCCATGACTTCGGGTACGCTGTGGGCGGCTCGACCTGCTCGATGCTGGTATATGTGCCGCTCCATACGCTTGTGCCGTATGCCATGTTGATGTTGTCAAGGCTGTCGTATTTGTCCTTGAGCCACTGTCTGAACTTGTTCTTGCAGACGTCGCATGAGCACGGGTACGCCTC
>DEDQ01000050.1:25369-50325 GCA_002350065.1 Ruminococcus flavefaciens | reverse complement strand
AATACGAATGCAGGCGAGTTTATACACCTGTGTCCCCTTATCCCGAGCTGTATCGGGCTGCCGTCCGGACCTACGCGTATCATCTCCGGATACGCCTCGTAAAGCCACTGCGGCGGACAGTTAGTAGGCGCACATAATACTATGCCTATCGCATATCTCGAAAAAAGCTTTATCACCTCGTCGAGCCATTCAAAATTAAACTCTCCGTCGCGTATCTCAAGCGATGACCATGCAAATTCACCTATGCGGACAAGCTTTACGCCCGTTCTTGCCATGGTCTCGGCGTCCTTCTCCCATAATCCCTTGTTCCATTGCTCAGGGTAATAATCCACACCGATCTTCATGCTGTTCCTCCTGTTATACGTTATACTCTATTATCTTGCAGTTCCCCATGAACCAGTGGTCAAATTCTTCTATTGTCATGTCGTGGAAATATGTCTCTATGACACGGCATACTCCGCCGTGACTGACGATGAGCACGTTCTTTCCCCTGTATCGCGCGATGATATCATCAAGCGCGGAATAGACTCTGTGCGAGAGCTGTAAAAGCGATTCGCCCGTGCCGCCCATTCTTACTCCGAATTCGTGCTTGCCGGCAGCAAAGCCTCCGGCTGTTCGCGGCTTTCCCTCATATGCGCCGTAGTTCCATTCGCGGAGCCGCTCGTCCGTTACTACTTCAAGTCCGCATCGCAGCGATACGGCATTCGCCGTCATCTGCGCTCTGAGCATCGGCGAGCAGATGATAATGTCGATATCTCCGCGGGCTTCAACCTCCGCCGCAAGCCTGACCGCCTGTGCAAATCCCGTATCATTCAGCGGAAGGTCGGTCGAGCCGAGTATCATGTCCTGCTTGTTGTAGTCGGTCTGACCGTGCCGTGTAGAATATATCTTCATATTTCTGCCGCCTTTCTGAGCTCTGCTTCGGCATTTTCAAGCATGAGAGCGCTTGGGTGGTCTCCTCCCATTATTCGCGCTATCTCAGCAGTCCTGCCGGCGAGGTCGAGCTTCGTTACGCTCGTTTCCGTGCGGTCGCCGACTATCTTCTTCTCTATCATGAGGTGGTCGTCCGCCATTACCGCTATCTGCGAAAGATGCGTTACGCATATGACCTGACGCACCTTGCCTATCTGACGGAGCTTTATCCCTATTTTCTGCGCAGCCTTGCCGCTTACGCCTGTATCTATCTCGTCAAATATCATCGTGGGTATGCTGTCCTTGTCGGCAATGACGCTCTTCAGTGCGAGCATTATACGTGAGAGCTCGCCGCCCGAGGCTATCTTCGAGATAGGCTTAGGCTCTTCGCCCTTGTTTGCCGATATAAGGAACTCTACGCTGTCCATGCCGTTGACCGTCAGCTTGCCCTTTTCGTGTCGGACTGCTATCACTACTCCCGACATATTGAGAAATTCAAGCTCGGCTGTTACCTGCTCTGAGAAGCGCTCTGCTACCCTTTCACGGTAGTCGTAAAGCTCCTTCGCCTGCTCGGTCACCTTGTGGAGCAGCTCCTCGCGCTGCTGCATGAGCTTCTTTATCTCGTCGGAGCTGCTGTCAAGCTGTGACATCTCGCGGCATGAGCCCTCGTACAGCTTCACGAGCCCCTCGCAGTCGAGGGCGTACTTGCGCTTGAGCTTGTTTATCGCGCTCAGACGTTCGCTCAGGTAGCCGAGACGCTGACCGTCAAGCTCGGTCTTTTCTGCCGTCTTTTCAAGCTCGGAGGCGATGTCCGCGAGCTCTATCTCAGCAGCAGAAAGACGCTCGTAAAGTGCCGCAAGCACTTCGTCTCCGTCCGTGAATGCTGATATCTCATTCTCAGCCGCCGCTATCATGTCTGTTGCTGCTTCCTCGCCTGTAATGGCGTTTATCGCGCTGTTTACGGCGATTATCGTCTTTTCCGCATTCTTCGCCGCTGTGTACTCCTTTTCGAGTGTATCGTCCTCGCCGGCTGTGAGCTCGAGCTCGCCGATGTCGTCTATGACTTCGCTGAGGTAGCGGCTGCGCTCGATGCGTGTCTGCTCGAGCTTCTTCAGCTCGCCGAGCTTGCGGGCAGTCTGCTGGAGCTCGCGGAATGTCACGCGGTATGCTTCAAGAAGTGTATCGTCTCCGCCGAAATCGTCGAGTATCTGCAAATGCTTCTCGCTGTCGAGAAGTATCTGGTTGTCGTGCTGTCCGTGGATATTTATCAGCAGCGAGCCTATCTCCTTCAGCAGCGACGCCGACGCTGTACGGTTGTTTATCCGAGAAACACTTCCGCCGTCGGCACTTATCTCGCGGGTGAGCGTCATTTCGTGGTTCTCGTGGTCGATGCCGAGCTCGTCGAGCTTTGCCTCGTGCTCGGGACTGAGGTCTGTGAACAGCGCCGTGATAACTGCCTTGTCGCAGCCCGTGCGGACGATGTCCTTTGTGCTTCGCTGTCCGAGAACTGCATTTATTCCGTTTATAAGTATCGACTTGCCGGCACCGGTCTCGCCGGTGAATATATTCAGTCTGTCTCCGAGAGGTATCACCGCCTCTTTTATGACTGCAAGATTCTTTATATATAATTCCTTTAGCATCAGCCTGTTACACTACCTTCCGGGGAATACCTCGCTCTTGAATTTCTTTGAAAGCTTCTTCGCGTCTGCTTCGCTCCTGACGAGAATGAATATCGTATCGTCGCCGGCTATCGTTCCGACTATCCCCTCGTGATTTACCGAATCTATCGCGGCGCAGGTGCCCTGCGCCATTCCCGCACGGCATTTCAGGACTATCGTGTTCATCGCGTAGTCAACTGATATCACCGATTCCGCAAAAATGCTCTTCTCCGCAACTGCCGCCGCCGGAAGTGTATATCTGTATACGCCGTTCTCGTCACGCTGCTTTACGAGTGAGAGCTGCTGTATATCGCGTGAAAGCGTCGCCTGAGTGGTCTTTATGCCTCTTTCCGCAAGCAGCTCTATCAGCATTTCCTGCGTCGAGACCGGCATCTCGCTGATTATTTCAAGTATGACATCGTGTCTGCGGTCTTTCATGTTTATCTCCGTTATTTTATTGGTCGGCATAGCTTCCTGCACAGCGATTCGTGGAAGGAGTTGCCGATGAGGTTCACGAATTTTAAATCGTTCACGCCGCGTTTTATCTCTACGGACTCACCGCCGGAAAGCGTCTCGATGACCTCGCCGTCTACGCTTATCACCATTTTCTCGCCCGCTGTATTCGCGTTCATCAGTCTGAGTATTCGCGAAGGCGCAAACATGGTCGCACGCGAAAAAAGACTGTGCGGGCAGATGAGCGTCATCTCGATGCATTCGAGGTCGGGCTCGATGACGGGTCCTCCTGCTGAGAGAGCGTATGCGGTCGAGCCGGACGGCGTGCTGAAAAGCACTCCGTCGGCTCTGTATTTGCCGATGAGGTATCCGTCTGAGTATACCTCAAAATCGCTTATGCGGAAGCTCTCAGAACGTGCTGAGACTTCATTGAGAGCGGTATAGACCCTGTCGCCGTCCTCTCCGTGAACGACCATGTCTATCGTCATGCGCTCCGATATCTCGTACTCTCCCGTGACAAGAAGCGGCAGCTTGTCGAGCTGGTCAGCTTCAAGACCTGCCATGAATCCGAGAGTTCCGGTGTTTATGCCCAGCAGCTTCGTATCTATCCCCATGAGGTGCTTTGCGCAGCGGAGAATGGTTCCGTCACCGCCTATCGCAAGCACGATATCCGCTGTTTTGGCGGATTCCGCAATAGGCTCGAAATTTACGAACGGCTTATCCTCAAAGTCGTTCCTGAATTTCGGGCTCACGCTCACCTCTATACCGGCGCTCCTGAGTATGTCACACGCCTCGCGCGCGCAGCCAAGAGCGTTTTTCTTCTGAAAATTCGGGTACAAAGCCGCTTTCATATTTGCCTCCTAAAGCGCGGAGAATGCCTCTCCGACAAGTTTCCTGAAATCATGCGGCGGTATCTCCTCCGCCGACTTTTTTAGCTTCACAAGATATTCTATGTTGCCGCTCCCGCCCTTTACCGGCGAAAATGTATACCTCTCCGGCGCAAATCCTGTGAGCCTTGCAAAGCTGTCTATATCCGCGAGCACGCGCTCGTGGACCTTTCTGTCCTTGACTATGCCGCGCTTGCCGATGTCGCTTTTGCCGGCTTCAAACTGCGGCTTTATGAGGACTGCCGCTGACGCGCCCTCCTTGAGGAGCTCGTATATCTTCGGCAGTATCTTCGTAAGCGAGATGAAGGATACGTCCGTACACACAAAATCAGCCTGACCGCCGATATCTCCGGCGCAGACCTCGCGTATATCCGTATTTTCCATGTTCACGACGCGGCTGTCAGCCCTGAGCGTCTCCGCGAGCTGTCCGCTCCCTACGTCAACAGCGAATACCTTCGCCGCTCCGTGCAGGAGCATGAACTCGGTGAAGCCTCCGGTCGAGGCTCCGATGTCAAGGCATACCTTACCCGTAAAATTAAGGGAAAATTCCTCGTATGCCTTTTCGAGCTTGAGCGCTCCCCTGCCGACGTAGAGCTCCTGCTCGGACGAGGTTATCTCGTCGCCGGGACAGACCTCGTCGGAGGGCTTCTTCGCCGTTTTTCCGTTCACTGTTACAGCTCCGGACTTTATCATTTCCTTTGCGCGTTCACGGCTCCTTGCGATTCCGCGTGCGACAAGCTCTGCGTCAAGTCTCGGCATCTGTCATGCTCCTGCGGCGGATATAATCTGCCATTTTTTCACAGCTGAGTCCGAGCTTGCTGAGCGCTGACGCTACAGACGCCTGCTTTACAAAGCCGTCTATCGCTATCCTTGTATAATCGCCGCGATAGCCCCTCTCCATTAGCATATCCCCGACAATTGAGGATATACTGCCGTTTTTCTGGGCTTCCTCAAAGAATACGATGCGCTTGTATTCCTTTACCTCGTTTATAAGCTCCTGTGCTATCGGATATATCTTCGTAAGCTTCAAGATGTCGCAGTGTATGCCGTCCGCTTCGAGAAGGCTCTGCGCCTTGTATGCCTCGTTGTATATCCTGCCGTAGGTGATGATGAGCGTGTCACTCTTTTCGCCGTGTACGAGGACGTGGTCGGTGCTGATGTAATTCCTGTTGAAGCTCACATTTTCAGCTCCGCGGGGATATCTTACCGCAGCAAGTCCCTTGTCTTCATATATGGCCTTTTTCATGCAGAGACGCAGCTCGTCGTAGCAGGAGGGAGAATATATGACTGTATTTGGTATCGAAGTAAGCATCGAGACGTCAAAAAGTCCCTGATGAGTTTCACCGTCCTCGCCGACGATGCCGGCACGGTCTATACCAAGTACGACATGGAGCTTTCCTATCGCTACATCGTGTATGAGCTGGTCATACGAACGCTGTAAAAATGTCGAATATACGGCAAATACAGGTATCTGTCCCATTGAGGCGAGTCCGCCTGCAAAGGTCACGGCGTGCTGCTCGGCGATGCCTACGTCGTAGAAGCGCTCGGGAAAACGCTTGCCGAAAAATTGCAGTCCCGTTCCGTATTTCATAGCCGCTGTTATCGCGCAGATACGCTCGTCCTTCTCTGCGAGCTCAACGAGCTCCTTGCCGAATGTAGTGGAATAGCTGTCGCCGGCTGAGACCTCGGGATTGCCCGTTACTATGTCAAATTTCGAGATACCGTGGTACTCGCCGGGATTCTTCTCGGCGGGGAGATAGCCCTTGCCCTTGGTCGTCTTTACGTGTATGAACACCGGCTTGTGACACGTTTTCGCCATGCGAATGACTGCTTCAAGCTCCGTCAGGCTGTGACCGTTTACGGGGCCGAGATAGATGAAGCCCATGTCCTCGAACATCGTTCGCTCGAAAATAGTCGACTTGATAGCGTCCTTTGCGTACTTCATGCCCTTCGCCATTTTCGTGCCGACTACCGGTACCTTCGTCAGGTTCTTCTCGACCTTTCGCTTTGTGTCAAAGTATTTCTCGGTATTGCAGAGTGTCGTGAGATACTGTCCGAGCGAGCCTACGCTCTTGGATATGGACATATTGTTGTCGTTGAGGATAACAATGAGATTGCTCTTTTCCTTGCGGCAGCAGTTGTTCATCGCCTCATAGAACATTCCGCCGGTCATGGCTCCGTCGCCTATGACCGCTACGGTATAGTTATCCCTGCCCTGAAGCTCCATTGCCTCAGCAATTCCGCAGGCAACTGACACTGACGTTGTGCTGTGTCCGGAAATAAACGTATCGTGTACGGATTCCTCCGGCTTCGGAAATCCGGAAATACCGTTTTCCTGACGAAGCGTCGAGAGCTTGTCTGCTCTTCCGGTAAGTATCTTGTGAACATACGCCTGATGTCCCACGTCCCATACGATCTTGTCGTCAGGCGAATCAAAATTGCGGTGTATCGCCATTGTAAGCTCTACTACACCGAGATTTGAAGCAAGATGTCCTCCGGTCTTGGATACCGTTGAGATGAGAAGATTCCTTATCTCGCCGCAAAGTACCTTACACTGCGGGAGTGTCAGCTCTTTGAGGTCTTTCGGCAGATCAAGGTCGGAAAGGCTTATCCTGCTGCCTTCATTTATCATTTCGTTCATTTTATCTCAGGCGGAGAATGCTCCGCGGCTCCTTGTTTAGTTTTTACGTCTTAAAAGCTTTTCTGTGAGCTCCTTGAGGAATGCGTTGTCCTCAACCGAATCAAGCCACTCAAGCGCTTCGGAGGTCGCCTTGTCGGCGAGCTCTATCGCCTTTTCAAGTCCGAAAAGCGTTACGAATGTCGTCTTGTTTTCGCGCTCGTCACTGCCTATCGGCTTGCCGAGCTCCTCCTGTGTGCTCGTGACATCGAGGATATCGTCAATTATCTGGAAAGCAAGTCCGAGACGGAGTCCGTACTCGGCAGCAGACCTCAGGGTCTCTCTGCTCGCGTCGGCACAGATAGCTCCCATTACGCATGATACTGCGATGAGCTGACCTGTCTTGCAGCGGTACATATTCCTGAGCTCTTCCTCGGTCACGTCGCTGCGCTCCTCGTTGAGCATATCTATCACCTGTCCGCCTATCATGCCGTCGCGTCCGACTGAGTTTGCAAGCACCGATATGATGAGCACCTTCTGGTCGGCTGTGAGGTCGGGCGAATCGGCGATTATCTCGTACGGGAGAACGGAAAGAGCATCGCCCGCAAGTATAGCCATTGCCTCGCCGAATTTCTTGTGACATGAGGGCTTGCCGCGGCGGAAATCATCGTTGTCCATTGCCGGAAGGTCGTCGTGGATAAGCGAGAATGTATGTATCATCTCGATAGCGCAGGCAGGTGCTATCGCTGAAGTGAGACTTCCGCCGAGCGCCTCGCAGAATGCGTATACAAGTGCCGGTCTTACGCGCTTTCCGCCTGCCTCGAGAGAGTAGTTCATCGCGTCGATAAGCTCCTTCTGAGGAGCGTTGCTCTCAGTGTGGTCGTTGTACTTGCTGAGGTTTTCTTCGGTCAGTTTGATATACTGAGCCATTTTTGCGTCAAAGTTACTCATTGCCGTTATCCTCCGTTATTTTTATTTTGGCTTCGTCGAGCTGCTTCTTACAGACTGCCGAGAGCTTTACTCCCTCGCCGTACAGGTCGACTGCCTTCTCGAGCGGTATATCGCCCTTTTCGAGCTCTGCAACTATAGTGCCGAGCTTTTTCATGTTCTCTTCAAATGTTTCCATTACTTCACCATTTTTCCGTTATCTCTGCCTTCGCGCCTCCGTTATCGAAGCGGAGCGTTACCTCGCTGCCCTTTTCGATATCCTCAGAACTGCGAACAAGCGCTTCTCCGCTGTAGATGAGCGAATATCCGCGCGCCATGACTTTAAGCGGACTGAGACTCTCAAGCTTCGCTATCTTCTCGCAAAGCTCCGAGCTGCGCTTTTCCGTATAGCGCTCAAAGGCAAGTCCCATGCGGGTTTCAAGTCCGCTGAGCTTCTGCTCTACAAGGCTCAGCCTGCTCTCCGGTGACTGCGCTGAAAGACGCGAATCAAGTGCCGTAAAGCGGTCCGACGCTCGGCTGAATGTCAGCAGAGCCGCTCGCTCTGCGCGTTTTTCGTATGAATCTATGTTTTCCCTTATCACGGAAATATCCGGAGCTGCAAGCTCCGCTGCCGCCGACGGCGTCGGTGCGCGCATATCCGCGGCAAGGTCAGCTATCGTGAGGTCGACTTCGTGTCCGACTGCCGATATCACCGGCACTTTACAGCCGTATATCCCGCGGGCTACCTGCTCGGTGTTGAAGGCTCCGAGGTCTTCGGCAGAGCCTCCGCCGCGTCCGACTATTATGACGTCGCAGCCTGCCGCCTCCGCTTTAAGTATGCCCCTGCATATCGACTCCGGAGCGCCTTCGCCCTGCACGAGCGCATTCACTGCATAAAGCTCGCACAGCGGATAGCGCCGCGTCAGAACATTTATTATGTCGCGGACTGCCGCTCCGCTAAGAGAGGTTACTGCTCCGATTTTCTTCGGCATATAGGGCAGCGGACGCTTATGCCCTGGGGCGAATATGCCCTCCTTTTCGAGCTTCTTTTTCAGCTGCTCGAGCGCGGCGCTCGCCTTGCCCGCTCCCTCAGGTATTATATCGTTCGCGTAGAGCTGATACGCTCCGTCACGCTCGTAGACCGATATACTGCCGGATACGACCACTGACATCCCGTCCTCGGGCATGAATTTCAGCCTCGATGCCGCCGATGCGAACATCACTGCCTTTATCGAGCTCTCGCTGTCTTTCAGCGAGAAATAGCAGTGCCCGCTCTTGAAATGCTTCACGAAATTCGATATCTCGCCCTTGACCATTATGCCCTGCAATATGCGGTCGCCTTTGAGCTTTGAGCCGATGTATCTGTTGACTTGTGAGACTGTTACTACCGGCATTTTTATTCTCCCTTTTGCTTCAGATAGCCGTATATAGCCACTCCTGCGGCGTTGTCACATGAGAACTCCGGCGCGGCGAATGCGGCTTCGGGATAGCGCGATACTATCCTGTCGCGTATGAGCTTGTCAGACATGACGCCTCCCGCAAATACAAGTGGAAGTCTGCCGTGCTTCTCTATCGCCGACTCTGTCATAGCTATCACCGTCTCAGCCACGAAATCAAGGCAGAAACGTGCGATATTCTCCGGCTTTTCGCCCTTTTTCAGCATATCCTCACACTTGTTCTGAACTCCGGAAAGACAACAGCTGCCGTCCTTTATAACAGGCTTTATCTTGTAGGTCTTGTCCGCATTTACGGCGAGCTTTTCAAGCTCTATGCCGCATGGGAAACGAAGTCCGAGCATGACTCCGGTGCGGTCGACAGCCTGTCCGGCTTTGAGGTCGAGAGATGTGCCGACCTCCTCTATTTTTATCATCTCGTCAGGGTCAGGACTGCAAAGAAGGCAGTCGGTAGTTCCTCCACTGACGTGAAATGCTATGAAACGCTCGCCCACAAGGCCGAGCTTTTCCGCTGAATACAGAGCCGCAAGGATATGTCCGACCTGATGTGATGTCGTGTACATAGGTATACGGTTCATCGCTGAATACGACCTCGCCATACCCTCTCCGCAGAGAAAGCACGGCATATACGAGCCCTCGATATTTCTCGGACGCGATGAAGCTGTTATCGCTGCGGGAGCTTCTATCCTGTGCTCGCTGCAAAGCTGCTCTATCATCTCCGGAAGCTGCTTCGTGTGGTGGAATACCGCGTCGCTCTGCCGCAGCCCGAGCTCGCCCTCCTTGACGGGGAGAAGCTTCTTGCGCTGTATTATGCGCTGCTCTTCGCTGAGAAATATCGCTGCCGATGTCGTGTAATTACTGGTATCGACGCCGATGAACTCAGGCATTTTCTGCTGCTCCGCGGTCGCGGGAGAAGGCTCCGAGCACACCGTTGATGAATGAGGCGTCCTCGCGGTATGTATAGGTCATCGCAAGCTTTACAGCTTCGCTTATTGCCGCGTTCATGGGAGTGTTCTCCTCGTAGAGGCACTCGTAAAGCGCTATCCTCAGTATCGCGTGGTTGAGCTTGGAAATACGTGAGAGCTTCCTCGATTTGCTGTAGCTCTCGATGATGCCGTCGAGCTCCTCAGCGTGTTCGAGAGTTCCGCCCACAAGAGCCTTCACCTCGTCGTTGACCGTTATCTCGTCTATCTCATCAGCTATCTCGTAAAGCTCCTGTATATCATCGTCGCGCAAAAGCTGCTCGAATACAAGCTTGAATGCGCTGTCTCTTACTTCTCTTCTGGTCATTTTACCGCTCCTTATTTTTTCATTCAAAGACAACGCCGCTTACGACAACATTTACCCTTGCTACCGTAACGCCTGTCATATTCTGCACGTTCTCCTTGACTGCGTTCTGTACCTCCTCGGCAACTGCCGTAGCCTTTGCGCCGTTTTTGACTTTTATTTTTATCTCGAGAGCCGCTACGTCGCCGATAACGCTTACTGTTATCGGACCGTTCTGTCTGAGCTTGCTCATCTTGGTTATCTCGCCCGCAAGACCTGCTACGCCCTTGACATCAAGTGCGGCAAGCCTTGCAACGGTGATGATAACGTCCTCTGATATCCTGAGCTTGCTCTGAGCGCTCTTTTTAACATCGTCCATTTTTTTACCTCCGTTTTGCTGAAGATTTGAGTGTATATTTTAATCAAAATCACGTACACACTCTTACTTTTATATTATACCAAAAAAAATGAATATTTTCAACTACTTTACCTCAAAAATTCTGATATTTTCTGAAGAAACTTCTGTTTCGCTGAGTATGATGTCCTTGATAGCCGCTGCCTGAGCTTTATCGAGTCCTTCGGTCTTGACTACTATCTTCGCGGAGGTGCCGTCAAGATAGGCTACGCAGTCCTCAAAGCCCTGCGCTTTTATCAGCGACTCTATCTTGCCCTCGGATTCTATCATCTTCGAGACCTCTACTGCATCAAGCGCATTTACTACCATTTCGTCCTCGGTAAGGTCTCCGCCGCCTATCATGGTCTGGAGAGTCTGTACTGCCTCGTCGCGGTTGTTCATCTTGTCAAGTCTTGCCTGCGCAAAGTAGTCAACTGACGTCTGCTCGGCGTTATCTGCCTTAGCGTCTACAAATTCGGTATCTCCGTAGCTGACTGTGTCACCGGTCTCTGAGACCTTCACTGCCGTATCCTTTCTCAGCTTTGTCGGCGCTGTGGTGTAGTTTATGTATACTGCTATAGCAAGCATAAGCGTAAGACAAGTCATGATTATCTGTTTCTTTCCGATGATTATTGATGGCTTTTTCATAAATATCTCCTCGTTTCATTTCTGATATTTGCTTGTGTTCTCTTTTTTCGGTATGGAGGCGTCCGCAGCTTTCAGCGCATTTTTGTTACGTATATCTTGGCAGTCGGTATGCCGAGCGCCGCCGATGCCGCTTTGTATATGCGCTCCTCGACTGCGGGGCTGCCGCAGCCTGTACACACTATTACTGCTCCCGTTATCTCGGGAGTTTCGACCGTTTCTATCAGCGGTCCGCGTGTACTGCTTCCGCCGGTCATAACATATTTTTTCTCCTCCTCTGTTCTGTTTTCTGAGGTGCTCCTCTTGCCCTCGGAGGCGTATATGTACCTCTCGCCGCTCCCGACTGTAAGATACACCTCGACCTCGCCTGCACCGTCGATATGCCGCAGAAATTCGCGGAGCTTCTGCTCCGTGCTGCGGCAGTAGCCTGCACTCGCCGCTGATACCGGCGAGGTCGAGGTCTCCTGCGTGGGCTGCTGTTTCTTGTCCGGCAGAAAAGATGTTATCATTATCAGCAGCAGTCCTGCAGTGCCGAGGAGCATGACGACTGCCGCGGAGCGCTTACTCCCCAGCAGCTTCTCCAGTATTTTCACTGCTTTCATTTACTACCTCCGTTTCCTCTCCGAGGCTGTTCCTTATTATTTCCGCAGCCGCCCCGATGTCCTCCGCTGTGACCCACACCTTACTAATAGATATGCTGCCGTCCTCAGAAATATTAACCTCTGCCGAAACTTTTTCGCATCCTATCCCTGCGGCTGTTATCTGCTGCATTAGGACTCCGCTTATGTTTTCGGCTGCCTCCTCCGCAAGAGCTCGGTTTCGCAGGTCTGCTGCATAGTCGTCCGTGAGCTCGTAGCTGCTGACCTCCGGAAGCTCGAAATGCACTATCCCCTCCGCAAACGGAGTTACAAGCACTATAGCGAGCAGCATATCAAGCATGAAACGAAGCTGTCCCTTCATCTTCGTGCCGCCTGCCATCTGTCCGATAAGACATTTCGCCGCCGATACTACGCATACCGCAAGGACTGCCTCCCTCATGTGAACACCTCCTTATGAAAAAGTCTGCGCGAGTATCGCTGACGATATCATGAACATCAGCGAGTAGCTCACAAGTACGCACTGAGCTATCGCAAGTCCGCTGTCAAAGCTGCGGAGAAGCTTTGCTGCCGGCTGTGCGGAAAATACGTCAGCGGCGGCGGCTCCTATCCACATGACCGCCCGATACATGAAAAGCTCCGCAACTTTCGGCAGTATCATCAGCACTATCGCCACTATCCCCGCTGCCCCGACTGTACCGCCGATGACTTCAAAGCTCCCTTTGACAGTCGAGTAGGCGTCCGATACTGCTCCGCCGACTATGGGGATAGTCCCCGATATGAGCATTTTCGCCGTCTTTGCGGCGGCTCCGTCTGCCTTGCCCGATATGCTGCATTTGAGCGTGACAAAGCCGGTGAAGAGCGACATCACTATGCTGACTGTCCACGTTACCGCTTTTTTCAGCAGTGCCGATATGCTCTCGAGTGATGAGTCCGGAAAGACGCTCCCTGCGATAGCGAGTGCCGCGGTCAGTCCGAGCACCGGCAGGAGGTAGCTCTCCGAGAGCTTGATTATAAGCTCCGACGCGCCGAGTATCATCGCGTGGTATACTCCCGCTGAGGTTATGCCGCCGCTGAGGAGGGCTGCTCCCGAAAAGACCGGCACGAATACAAGTATGAAATCGCCGCAGACTTCGATATCCGTCAGAGTCGATTCATACACCGCGAGCAGCTGCGGAGCCGTCACCGTGACCGCTGCGATAACGCAGACCATGCTGCACATCTCCCCCGAGGCGCCGCTGAGAGCGCTCCCCGCCGCCGACTTTACGACTGCGGTCAGGATTATCGTGAGCATGACTGCTCCAAGCATTCGCAGCGGAGCACGGCTCCGCGATATGAGCTTTTCACGCAGGAGCTCCGTTATTTCAGACAGGCTCATCTCACTGATGTCCTCGTAGCCGATGCCGAGGTCAAATTCGTCGAGCGCGTCATTCACGTCCTGTGATATCTCGTCGCTGACGTCACTGAGGTCATCTGCTCCGGCACACATAGGTGATACCACGAAAAACAAAGATATCACCGCGAAAATCACAATTACTATCCTCTTCATCTCTCTGCCTGCAAAAAGCCGCTTATCTGACCGATGAGAGTCCGCACAAGCGGTATCGTCAGGTATGCGACTGCTCCCCTTCCCCATATTTCCGCCGCCGAGGCTATCGCCGATTCCCCGCAGTCGCGGCAGAGCTCGCACGTTATCTGCGTTATCAGGCAGACTGCCGCCGCTTTGAAAATGAGCGCGATGTAGCTTTCAGATATGCCGGCTGAGTCAAAAATATCGCGTATGTCGCTGATAAGCGGAGCGGCGTAGGCGAAAGCTCCGCCGATAACGGCTCCGCAGGCGGCTATCGCAAGAAGCATCGACTGCTCGCGGCAGTGCTGACGGAGCAGTACCGCAAGCAGCGCTGCACATACGCAGAAAATCGCCGTCGCAAGCGTGCGGTCTACCATAAGCCGAACACCGTCTTTACTGTTTCAAAGAGCCCGCCTATCTCCTGAACTATCATCATCAGGACTACTATCAGCCCTGCAAGTGTCGTCATCATTGCCTGTTCCTCGCGCTCTGCACGCTTCAGCACCAGATTCAGCACTGCCACGATTATGCCCGTTCCGGCAATTTTAAATATAAGGTCAATGTCCATGAAAACGTCCTTTCCGGTCAGATGACAAGTATCCCCGCCATGACCCCGAAGAGCAGTCCCGCTGTCCGGTATATCCTCCCTCTTTTGCTGTAAAGCTCGTCCTGCTGTGTCGTCAGGTGCTCCGTTTCGGCTATGAGTCCGGCTATCGCAGTTCGCTGACTTTCCGAGTCTGTTCTGCCGAGTATACCTCCGAGACGAAGCAGTATATCCTCCTCGCGCTCTGGATAATTCTGCCCGCAGACCGCCTCGCGCCAGCATTTTCTCATGTCACAGCCGGCGGAATATGAGGTCGGGAGCACACGCAGGAAGTTAAGTCTGCTTAGTTCACTGTCGCGGCGAAGCTCCGAGCATATGGCGTATATATCATCTCCGCGGCAGCCAACGAGAAATCCTGCGCGGCTGAGCAAAGTCACGATATCACGGCATATCCGGCACTCACTTCTGAGCTTGTCCGCAAGCGCGTATCCGACTGCTCCGCCAAGCGCGGTCAGAATCAGTGATGTCACCACGCGTATCATCTTCGTCAAGCCTCCTTATCTCAGCTATCCTGCCGGGCGCGGAGGCTCCTGCAAGAAAAACTGCATATCTGAAAATCCCGGTTTTTATAAGTCCCTCAGCAAATGTGCGCTGATTCAGATCTTCCATGCTTTCAGCGTGAGCTGTTGCGCAAAAGTTTACTCCGCAGCCGCGTCCGGTCATAATTGCTTCAAGGTCTTCATTTGTCGATATCTCGTCGCAGAAAATGTAGTCCGGCGAAAGATTCCGCACTGCTGTGACTATGCCTTTGGCTCGCGGACAGTCCGATAAAACGTTTGTGAGGGCTCCGACATCATTGCAGATTTGCCCATTTGCAGTACAGGCTATCTCGTTTCGCTCGTCTATAAGCGTGACTTTTTTCCGCGTGCCGACTGCTCTGCATAGATCACGGAGCATTGTTGTTTTGCCAGAGTTGACTCCTCCGCAGATAAGTATGCCGCATTTTTCACTCACAAGCGGCAGAAGCTCGCGCGAGCAGTCCTCGATACAACGCGATATTCGGAAGCTCAGTCCCGTGACTGAGGTTATCAGTCCGTCCTGATTGTAAGCTCCGGATATTGCGGCGCGTATGCCGTTTTCAAGCATAATGCTCCCGGTTTTCAGCTCCGTGATATGCGAATGGAATGAGTAGTGCGTTATCGAATCCATGATTGAATCAAGGTCCGAGCGTGTACACTTCACGCATGACAGATTGTTCGCGCTCGCGGTCGTGCCGTGTGATGTCAGGTACAATATCTTGTCCGGAAAAATCAGCGCGGCAGGTCGTCCGATGTTGAGTCTCAGCTCCGTTAACGTGGCGAGACTTCCGGCATTTTCAACTGCGCGGCGCATATCCGCTGGCAGGTATCCCATAATAATTCCGAGGCTTGTACTCTCCTTCATTTTCAGCTCCCCTTTCTCTAAATCTTATGCTCGTCAGGAAGCCGTTATGACAAAAAAAGGACGCAAAGCGTCCAAAAATAAAAAACAGCGTACCGAAGTACGCTGTTTATATATACGATTATTCCTTTACACCACCGAGAGCAACACCGGCTATAATGAATCTTGAAAGTAATACGTATGCTATAATGATAGGTACGATACTCATTGCGATAGCAAGGTAAACTGCACCGTAGTCATTAAGTACGTCTGAAGACTGAAGAGCATTGATCATCATAGGCAATGTCTTCTTCTTTGTGTCAACACTGATAAGGATCATGTTAGGTGTATAAAAGTTGTTCCAGCTTGCGATGAATGCGAAGATAGCCTGAACTGCGATAGCCGGCTTCATCATCGGGATAGCGATAGAAACGAAGGTTCTGAACTCGCTGCATCCGTCGATTCTTGCAGCTTCAACGATGTCAAGCGGGAACGACGATTTCATGTACGATCGCATAAAGTATACAACACCTGGAGCTGCAACTGCAGGAATGATAAGAGGCCAGTAAGTATTTGTCAGATGGATCTTTGACATAAAGCTTAAGAAACCTGCTGATGTAACCTGCATAGGAACCATCATTACAAGAAGAATAATAGTGTAAGAAGTTTCCTTGAGCTTAAAATCGTAAACATGGATACCGTATGCTGTCAGAGCTGAGAAGAATACGGTAAGGAAACATGATGTGCAGGTGATTATAAGACTGTTTCTATAACCATAGAGCGCACGGTAGTTAAGTCTGAAGTCTGCACCAGTAGCGGACTTGTAGTTCTCAAAGAGATGTGTGCTCGGGAGAAAGCTGATACCGTTAGAGATATCAGTTGTTGTACGTGTTGCGTTTACAAGAAGAATGTAAATCGGAAATAAACAGATGATGGTAAGGATAACGAACCATACAAACAGGATAGCTGACTTTATTTTCAGCTTTGCTGTATAGTTAGCCTTAGCCTCTCCATATACTGAGCTCATTTTACTCATACTGAAAATCCTCCAAACTGCTTATTTTGCTGCTTGAGCTGTTTTTCATTCTTTTTCCTCTGCTTCTTCTTAGCGATCTCGTCCTTATCGCGTGTCATGTAGAACGCAATGCAGCCAAGTGCAAGTGTGATGAAGAAGAGAAGAACAGACGCAGCACCAGAATAACCGAGCTTACTCTTTGAAAGATCTGATACATGGAAGTATTTGTAGATGAGAGCAGCAATGGTTTCAAGTGATTCCTTAACCGTACCGTTCTTATTGTAGAGGTAAGGAATATCGAACATCTGAAGACCACCGATCATAGATGTTACAAGTGTGTATGCCATAATGGGTGTAAGAAGAGGAAGAGTTATCTTTCTGAAAACTTGTCCGGAAGTTGCACCGTCGATGCTTGCAGCCTCGAACAATGAAGGGTTGATACCCTGAATACCTGACATGAGCATGATCATGGTATTACCGAACCACATCCATGTCTGGATAAACATTACGACAAAACGTGAAGGCCATATGCCGTCGATGAACTCGATAGGGTCAATATGTCCGTTCGGAAGTGATTTTACGATACCTACCTTACTCAATAATGAGTTGATAGCGCCGGGGTTTGTTTCTGACTGACCGCAGAGCTGTACGAAAAGTACGGCTACTGATGCAGCAGTAAGAATATTAGGAAGATACATTACGATCTTAAAGAATTCCCTTCCCGGGATCTTAAGATTTGCTTCTGTGAACCAAACGGCTAATGAAAGAGAAAGAATGATCTGGGGAATGAAGTTACCTACCCAGAGAATTACAGTATTGCCAAGACATCTGAAAAAGCTTTCGTGAACAGTCTGGGCTGCGGTGAAGGGCTTATCCGGGTTGCCGAATAAGATGTCCTTGAAGTTGTTGAGACCTACCCAGTTGTCAACGCCTGTATCAGCATTACCTTTAAATGCAACTATAAAGGTGTTTATAAGAGGCCATAACTGGAAAAATAAGTATACAATAAAAAACGGCAATATGAATATATAGCCATATTTAGCATAGCTGATAGATTTTATACGTCTTTGTGCAGCAGATGCCATAACACACACCCTCTCGTGAAATGATTAAAACAAATAGAAACAAATAGAAACAAATATACACCTACGGAATACATAAGTATTCCGTAGGCATAATTTGTATTATGTTATGCTTGAATTATTCAATAGTAAGTGTGGGGATATCCTCAGCAACCTTCTTCTTGAACTCTACTACTGTATCGTCCCAAGACTTGCCGCCCTTGAGGTAATCATCTGTTACCTTGTTGATGAAGTCGCTCTTAACTGTAGCATCGTAAGGTGTGATAAGACCGTTGAAGTTGATGCTCTTAGCGTTGTTAGCGAGCTCAGCGAAGTAGTTCTGACCATCAGCAAAGTTGTTGGAGATCTCTTCGTTGAATACTGTGTTGCCAGAGATAAGGTCATCCATAACCTTTGTGTTGTTTACATACTCAGGCTTAGCCTTAGCGTATGCAGACATCTGCTCTTCGTTAGATGTAGCTGAGAGGATGAAGTCACGAGCCTCTTCGCCGTTATCTGTACCAGGATTTACAACCATCCAAGTACCGCCCCAGTAGAATGCCTGAGGTCCTTCGCATACAGCCCACTTGCCGTATGTAGCGCCGCCTACACCGCCTGCAGCGTCCTTGAAGAAGCCGCCGAAGCCCCATGTAGAAACGAAGTAACCCATGCAGTCGCCAGTTGTACCAGCAGCTGTCCACTCATCTGTCCACTGGTTGTTCTTTGTAACACCGCCGCAGTCCCAGAGTTCCTTAGCTGTGTCAGCAAAGTTCTTGCAGAAGTCATCAATCTGGAGCTTGTCGTCTACAACCCAAGGAGTTGTACGTCCGCAAGCGAATGCCTGCCAGAGACCACCAACTGTATCAGCGAGAGCTGTCTTGCCGCCGGACTTGTCAGAAACTGTCTTAGCAGCCTCTACGAACTTATCCCAGTCAGCAACCTGCTTCTGCATTTCGTCAGGTGAGTTAGCACCGAGGTAATCCTTAGCGAGGTCAGCTCTGTAAGCGAATCCACCTGCTGCAGCCTGCCATGAAACGCCCTTACGAACGCCGTTGGAATCCTTACCGATCTCATCTGTGTACTTGTAGATGTTAGCGAAATCAGCATCGCCGAGACCGAGCTTGCTGAGAGCAAGTGTCTTGGAATCGTCGTTGATGTACTTGAGAGCCCAGTCAGCTTCGCAGAAGTAAACGTCGAGGTCTGTACCGTCGTTGAAGAGCTGATCATATCTCTCAGAAGCTTCACCGCCGCCTACACCAAATACGATGCAGTTGATGCCGTCAACCTTGTTATCAGAAAGGTCGTCAACGATTGTCTTGTAGTCAAGGCCCTTCCACTGAGCGATGAGGTAAGGAACATCGTCTGCGTTCCAAGCTGCGATTGTGAATGTGTCGCCGCCTGTCTTTACAGAAGCGTCGATCTCGCCTGTTGAAGCCTCAGATGTGTCAGCTTTTGTTGTGTCCTCAGAAGCCTTTGTTGTCTCAGCCTTGGACTCAGATGTTGATGAGCTTGAGTCGTCACCGCAGCTTGCGAGAGCTGTTGCAGCCATAGCAAGTGTAGCAACTAATGCTAAAGTTTTCTTAAGTGTGTTCATTAGAATTTTCCTCCTTAAATTTATATTATATTTCTTCAATATAATATGTGTAGAGATTTTTTTGCCGGCGGTCCTTTCTATCCGCTCATTACACGGCGAATGTCCTCGTCCCTGCTGAGTTTATTTACTCGGCTGCCGGTTTGTCCGTATGGACTTATTACTCAAGGCGTATGCCTTTGTAATCATTGCCGAAGAACACCGCTCACATTTGGTGAACCTGCTGGTGTTCCTTTCGTATATAAAATATACCGTATTTTTCTGTCAAAGTCAATGATTTGTAGCGTTCTTTAATATTATTTGAACATCTTGTACATTTTCAACACCTGTACATTGTTAACTTTAACATAATTAAACGTGCCAAAATCAAAAAGTTACAATTCGGTAACCGAATTTTTTGGGTTTATTCATAATATCGTGCTTTTTTCTTTTATACTATTTGCTCAATTCTACCAATATTATACATTTTGTTACATTTTACATTTCTATCAACGTCCGATGTCTCAGCTCGTTGACAGCTCTGCATAGTGTGCAAGTATGAAGCTCGCGTCCTTTGAGTCTATATAGCCGCTGCCGTCAAAGTCTGCATACTTCTGCATCTCTGGCGGTATATCGCCGCTCTCGCCGACTGACAGCGCTGAATAATGCGCAAGGACAGCGCTTGCGTCCCTCGCATCGACTGCTCCGTTGCCGTCAGCATCGCCGATAGCGCACTTTATGACCGTAATGAGCACATTTCCGTCAGGGACTCCCTTGCGGCTGAGCTTCATGACCTCGTCGTGCCTGCCGGCTTTTATCTCCGCATTTACAGAGCTGTTCGGAGAATACGTCTTGTCTCCGAATCCGACTGATGCCGTACTCTTCGGGAGAAAGCATATGCTGTCAGCGTCCTCGTCCGCTTCTATAATAATATGTGGCTCGGCGGAGTCAAATGTGCATTTCTGCATTTTTCCCCTTTTTCCGCCGCTGTATATGTAGTACGACAGCGCAGAAAGCGCCGCACTCTCGGGGTAATACCTCCTGCTGACAGCATTTCTGCCGTCCGGAAAGGCTGATGCGTATATCGTTGTCAGCTCCGGTATCTCTATCGGAGCTGTGTATTTCTCGAAATTTCCCTCAGGAGAGGTGCTGAAATAGACCTCCCCACCCTCCTTCAAGGAGAGTGAGACGCTCTCGCCGGCGGGAACTGCTCCTGCGATGTGCGAGAATGCGGGAGTGTTCGGGTCGTTTGCAAACGCCTTGAGGGAAATGTTTCCAATTATCATCGACACGCTTCCGGTATCGAACATATTACGGAACTTTTCAAGTGTTTTTCCCGCTTTCTGGAGCTCTTCGGTCTCTTCCGGCTCTAAGCCGTCGTACAGGTCGTACTCAAGCTGTGCGAGAAGCTCCTGCTCGTCGTCATAAGTGTAGTCGTAGACGGTCGAGGAGGTATCCTCCCACGTTTTGCCGTCGGCACTGAAAAAGCTCTCGTTTTTGCCCGTATGCGACGTTATTCCCTCGGTCGTAGTGTAGCTTCCGAGGTCGGTCATCTTGCCGGTCGAATCATCTGTCACGCGCAGACAGCTCTCTATCGGGATAACAAACGGCGAGGTCTTATTCGTCAGCTTTACGACTGCCGAGAACTTCTCGCTGCCTTTCTGACCTGCAAAAACAGGCTCGTCGAGGTCGAGAGTAACGTAGCCGGTGAGAGTCCCCTCTCCGCGCGTAACGGCTGAGGGAGTTCCCGATGTGGGGTCTGTCTCGTCGGTGATGCCCGTGTATACCGTTATCTCATACTCTGTATCAGGCGCGCAGATGTATGTGCCTATCGAATCTATGCGAACCGGCTTGTCTGCTGTGAAAATGTTCGCCATGTACGAGGGTCCAAGCTGCTCAGGGTCGTCATAAGCCGAGAGCGACTGTATCGGTACGTAGCTGTCATGGTGGAAATTATACTTGTATTCATCACAGCTTTCAAGCTCGTATACGGCAAAGTCAGAAAGTGACCTGTCCTCGTAGGATATCCATATATAGCCATTGTCGCCGTAGTGCTCGCCCCAGCTGTTCTTCACGAGCCATGCTCCGTCTTTTTCGGCAGGTATCTTGAAATTTTCCGCCGGATAGCTGTCGTCCCAGCCGATTATAGCCACTGAATGATTCGCAAACCGCGGCTTCTTCCGGCTGTTGGTCGAGCAGAGCGTATGGTCGTAGCATTTCGTCGAATCGGAATAATACGCCACGTCAACTGCAAGTCCGCGGCTGACGAAGCTCTTTATGCGCGAATTCACCTCAGCCTCGTCGGTGCGCTCTTTGTTGTAGTCGAACATATACGCGTTTTTCAGCGTGTACGAATGCTCGCCGCGGAGCTCCCCGACCGCTTCCTTGTCGTCGAAAAAGGCTGTGTCGCCGTATGTGAGCATTTCCTCACGAGCAGGACCTATCCACTGCGCCCACAGCGATGTGACTGTCGCGGCAGTGCCTCCAAGCTTCAGGATCGAAGTGGTATCATCTGCCGAATGCTTTATCTGATCGTCGCCGTAATAGGTGTAATACGCCGTGTGGAACTCCGAGAGGTCGACCTGCGGCACCGCCCGGGCAATGCTGCTCTCGGCGCTCGCTATCGCGGAATGTGCCCAGCAGGTGCCGTATGCGCCCTGATCCTTTACCGGTGTGACCGGATACAGCTCGCGCATATCAAACCGTGCAGGAAACTGCTCCGGCTGCGGCTCCTCCGCATACGACGCGAGCGGAAATGTGTTCAGCAGAGCGGCTGTCAGCGCCGCGGTCACTATCCTGTTGAATATCTTCCCCATATCAGCCAAGCTTCTCCGCTTTGCGGTATAAGGCTATTATCTTATTCCGGTCAGCCGTATATGGTGCGCCGTTTTCAATTGTGCAGATGTTGACGTGACGGCTCTTCAGACCGCATCTGTACATATAGTTCTTAGCTTGTCTCTCAGAATTGAATCTGCGCGCAAATGCCTTGTGTTCAACGCTCAGCTCCGCCGAAACGATATACAGTCCGTCGTTTTTTCTCTGCAAAATGTATTTCATACTGTTCCTACCTTATTATATAGTATACTATGCCAAACCACTCCCTGACCCAATACGTCGGTACGAGCCACAGCGGAGTGTGAGCGGATATATTGTACGCCTTCATGCCCAGCGCCTCCGCTTTCATGTCGGAGCGGAGCTGGTGAAAGCCGTCGGTCACTATCGTTATGTGCTCTGGCAGCCCCTCGCGCCTGATGATATCCTGCGAAAAACGGAGGTTCTCATCGGTGTCCGTGGACTTGTCCTCCATATATATGCGCTCCGGAGATATCCCCCTGTCCACGAGGTAATCCCTCATGCACTGAGCCTCGCTGATGCTTTCGTCATCGCCCTTGCCGCCTGAGACTATCACCTTCACGTCCGGCTCTGCGGAAAGATACTCGAATGCGGCGTTGAGCCTCCTGCCGAGCATGAGGCTCGGAGCTCCGTTTTTTACCTTGCAGCCGAGCACTACAACTGTCGTATCGGTATCCCGCGGGCGGTCGTTCATCTCCCTGAGCATGAAGAAGCTCACTGTAACCGCAACGAGCGTGAACACGACTGCCGCCGCTGAAAATGCACTTATTATGACCTTGCCGGCAGGACGCTCCCACATATGTGAAACAACGCCCGTGAACCTGTCCCAGAAGAGGAAAACAGCCGTAAGGGCTGCCGATGTCAGCGCTCCCACGCAGTTTCCGAGGTTGATGATGCCTGCCGTCATCGGCAGGAGAAAAAGTATCAGCATGATAAAAGAAATGAGAGCCGGTATAACTCTCATTCCTGTCTTTAACAATGTATCCATTCAGTCTTTCTTTGTTGCGAGCTTGATTATCCTGTCGAGATTTTCCTGCGTTGTAGTCTCGCTTCCGAGATGAGTAGGCACGCTGTTGTAAAGTCCGTGGAAATCCGAACCGCCTGTTCTGATGAGGTCGTATTTGTCAGCAATGTCGCTGAGCTGCTTGCGGTATGCCTCGTCAGCAGAATGATGTCCTATCTCAACTCCGTCTATCTTGCCCTTCTTTGCAAGCTCTTCAAGAAGCTCGATGTTGTCGTACTGCGCAGGGTGTGCCATTACAGCTACTCCGCGTGCTGTATGTATAAGGTCTATGACAAAGTTTACATCAGGATATTCACGCTCAACGTAGCAGCTTCCCTTCTGCGGATTGAAGAGCTCGCTGTCGAGCTCACCGTAAAATTCAAGGGCATAGCCGTAGTCGATGAGAGCGCGCATGATGTGCTGCTTGAAAATGCTCTTTGAAGCCGTTGTGTGCTTTAAGATGCTTTCAAGAGTTATGGGGAACTTCTCCATGACCTTTTCTATCATTTCCTTCGAGCAGGCTTTTCTTATCTCGCACGATTTGAGACAAAGTCCCTCAAGGCGGTCGGGCTTCTGAGGCGCGTAGCAAAGGATATGCACCTTGCTGTTTCTCTCCTTATCCCATGCCGAGAGCTCGACTCCGTGAAGTATCTTCACGCCCTCACGCTGACCGATAACATCGGCTCTTGAAAATGAAGCCATTGTGTCGTGGTCAGTTATCGAGAGACAGTCTATGCCTGTTCGTTTTGCCTGAGCTATAATGTCTTCTATACCGAGCGAACCGTCGGAAAGCTTGGTATGACAATGCAGATCGCAGATCATTTGATACAACCTCTTTTCAAAGCCGCGGCAGAAATGCTTCGCGGCAGCATGATATATATTATATATAATATGTCACAAAATAACCAACAAGAAGTCAATGCAGCGATAATATTATATCATATCTCACGACAAATTTCAAGTGTTTTTGTTCATATTTTCATAACATTTTTTGGAATATATCAAAAATCCGCGAAAAATCGGCGTATTTTCACTATTGCAGTGCCGAGTAGAGCTCTCCCTTTTTGAAGCCGGTCTCCTTTGCAACAGCCTTGCAGGCGTCCGTAGGCTTTTCACCCATGTCTATCAGCTTCTTCACCTGTGCAAGCGCCTCTTCAAGCGTGAGCTGCTCCGCTTCGGTGCTCATGCCCTCAACTACGAGAACGTACTCGCCGCGGGGCTCGTTTTCACTGTAATATGCCTGAGCTTCGGCTATCGTCATGCGCAGGGTCTCCTCGTGGAGCTTCGTTATCTCGCGGCAGAGAGATATCCTCCTGTCGCCTCCGAAGGCTTCTGCAAGGTCGGAAAGCGTTGCGCGGAGCTTGTGCGGTGCTTCGTAAAATATCATGACGCCGGTCTCGCTGCGGATAAGGTCAAGGCGCTCGGAGCGTTCCTTCTTGCCGACAGGCAGAAATCCCTCAAAGGTGAAGCGTCCCACATGAAGTCCCGACAGCGCCGCCGCAGTCGTGACCGCCGCCGGTCCGGGTACGGCTCTGACGTCAACTCCGTTTTCGTATGCGAGCTTTACAAGTACCTCGCCGGGGTCGGAAATGCACGGCATTCCCGCATCTGTGACAACTCCGCAGCTCTGTCCCGAGAGCAGACGGTCGATGATGTGCTGCGCCTCCGCGCGGGAGCTGTGCTCGTGGAAGCTGACAAGCTCGTTTTTTATCTCGTAGCGGTTCAGCAGCTTCAAGGTCACTCTCGTATCCTCTGCGCAGATGAAATCGACCTCCTCGAGCATACGGAGCTGACGGAGAGTTATGTCCTCCATGTTGCCGATAGGCGTTCCTATTATATAAAGTGTTCCGCTCATTTCTGCTCCTTTCCGGTCGCGTATATCCGTTTGAGTTCGTCGGTGAAGCCGTCGCCGCTGCGAATGTAGAGCTGCGGCTCTATCTTCATGAACGGCTTCGAGCCCTTTTTGCCCTCTATCAGGAAGAGCCACGGCGCGTCCTCCGGACTTTTAGACACCATGCGCAGACGTTTCGGCTCGATATCGTGCGACTTCATCGCGTATATAACGTCGCTCAGGCGCTCCGGTCGGTTGCAGACGCAGAGCCTTCCGCCGTA
>DEDQ01000050.1:20080-25158 GCA_002350065.1 Ruminococcus flavefaciens | reverse complement strand
ATGCCGAGCCGGAGCTGCTCTATCGCGCCCTCCTGTATGTCGACCGCGTATGTCACCTGCGGCGGTTTGTATTTCTGCATTATCAGCGGGATTATCCCGCAGCCTGTGCCGAGGTCGCAGACCTTGTCCTTCTGCCGGTAGCCGGAAAAATCCGTCAGCAGAAAGGCATCGGTGCCGAAGCGGTGGTCGCTGCTCGCACAGACATATATTTTTTCAGTCAGCTTTTCAAATTTGTATTCCATGATACTTCCCGTTCTATTTATTCATGTTCAAGATTTCAAACACGTTGTTATTCTCAAAATCGCGGATTATCGCTTTCGGAAGGAGTTCCCTGCACTGCCGCTCGTCCGCCCATACAAACGCCTGATGTTCAAAGCTCAGCTTTACGATATCCGTATCAGTTTCGCACAGATAAACTATCAGCAGGTCAGGAAGCTCGCTGTTTTTGTTCAGCAGCGTTACATATGCTGTCCTGTCTATCCTGATGCCGGTAATGCCAGTCTCCTCTCTGACCTCGCGCATAACAGCTTCCTCGGGAGTTTCTCCGGATTCGATGTTCCCGCCTGCATTTTCCCACGTACCTGCTCCGATATCATCGCTTTCGCAGCGCTGAACAAGGAGGAAGCTGTTCAACTACTTATTGTAAATGATGCATTTCACGATTATTTTCGCCGTCATTTCAATCTCCTGTCCGACTTATTATTCTGCTTTAGACGGTCAAATGTACTCAACGCCCGCCTCCGCAAGCTTTTCACGCCCCTTTTTCTGCTTCTTCTCCGGAAAGACCGATACCGTTCCGCTGCGGACTATCTTCGCAGTTATACCGCGCTTTGCTGCTCCGAGAGCAGTTGATGTCACACAGCCGAACTCGTCAAGTCCGCAGATGTGGAGCTCGTCATAGCCCTTTTCCCTCACCATTGCGAGCAGCTCCTTGTTCGTGAGAGCGTCGCCGAGGAGCTTGTCGAATATGTGCTCCGAGACGATATCAAGTCCGGCGTAGAGCTCCGCGCCCTCCGTACCTGCTATCGAATAGCCGAATAAAAGCCTGTTAGTCGGGAGGTTCTGGATAATGTGGCGGATATATATCACGTCGCTGCCGCTGTCGGCATAGCGGTGTATCAGCATATTTACTGCGGCTGTCAGCTCCACGGTGTTGTAGGTGAATCTGCTTTTGCGTTTTTCATAGAGATAGTCGTTCTGCATATCTATCACGAGCAGTGCTGTTTTCATAGGTGCCTCCGTTACTTTATCGTTCCTCCGCCGACTACGACGTCTCCGTCGTAGAGGACTACTGCCTGTCCGCTTGTGACGGCGCGCTGCGGCTCGTCAAATTCGACCTTGTACTCGCCGTTTCCAAGGTATGAGACTGTCGCCGGCTGCTCCTTCTGGCTATAGCGGGTCTTGGCTGTCACGCGCATGGGAGCGGTCAGCTCCGCGACTGAAATCAGGTTGAAATCGTCCGCGATTAGCGACTTCGTGTAGAGGTCAGCCTCGTCGCCGAGTGTGACCGTATTCGCTTCTATATCCTTGCGGACAACATATGCCGGCTTGCCGAGGGAAATACCCAGATGCTTGCGCTGTCCCACTGTATAGTTGATGATTCCCTTGTGCTCGCCGAGGACCTTTCCCTTCGTATCGACAAAGCTGCCGTGAGGAGTCTCAACGTCCTTGAAGCGGCGAATGAATCCTGCATAATCTCCGTCCGGAACAAAGCAGATGTCCTGACTGTCGGGCTTGTTAGAATTGACAAGTCCTGCCTTCTCAGCAAGAGCTCTCACCTGCGGCTTGTCAAGGCTCCCGAGCGGGAAAAGCGTATGCGAGAGCTGCTCCTGCGTCATCGCGTAAAGGACGTATGTCTGGTCCTTGCTGCGGTCAGCGGGACGGCGGAGCTCCCAGCGTCCGGACTGCTCATTATAGGCGATAACTGCATAATGTCCCGTTGCGATATAGTCGTAGCCGAGCTCCTGCGCCCTCAGCAGCATTTTCCCGAATTTGACATGGCGGTTGCACTCAATGCACGGGTTGGGAGTTCTGCCGCAGAGGTAGCTCTGTGCGAACTGCTCCATTACGCACTCGCGGAAGCAGTCCTTGAAATTGAATACAAGATGCTCGAATCCGAGCTTGTGTGCGACTTCCCGCGCGTCAAGAACGTCCGAAAGAGCACAGCAGGTCTTGCCCTCCTTCTGCGCCTCGGCTATGTCCTCGTCGCCGAACATTTTCAGCGTTACGCCCATCACATCGTATCCCTGCTCCCTCAGGAGCATCGCCGCAACGGAGCTGTCAACTCCGCCGCTCATTCCTACCATTACCTTTTTCATATCCGTATCCTTAAATTTAATTGGTTATTCAACAATTCAGGCGGTCGATGGCTGTTGGACGTTTGCGTAATTGCCTCCGACTGCAAATGCGTGGTCTGTCAAGACCGCTGTAAAGCGCTCGTTTTAGTCTTGACAGACTGAGCATTTGTGGTATGATCAGCAATCGCGAACGTCAGACTACATCGCCTCAGCCTAAAAAGCTATTTACATATTATTAAACAGAGCCGCTGCCCCGTTCATATCCTTGAAGCTCATATCCGAGAACGCCTTTATCTCTTCCCATTCCGCTGCATTCGCTTCGTCGTATATTGCCGCAGTCGGGAATCCGGCTTCGCGGGCTGTCTCGATGCAGTGGAGCGAATCCTCAACAACGAGCGCCTCCTCGGGAGCTATACCAAGCCTTTTCGCTCCGCCGAGAAAAATGTCCGGAAAACGCTTTCCGTTGGGATATTCCCTGTCCGTGTAGACGAACTGCATCCGGTCGTATATCCCGCAGCGCTTCAGCGCTGCTTCGGCAAGTCCCTTATACGTTGCGGTGGCGACTCCGTAGGGTATTCCCTTGCTGTCGAGCAGGTCGAGCATCTCCACAACTCCGGATTTGAGCGGGATATTCTCCTCATACTCAACGCGCACCATTTCCTCTATGCGCGTCACGACGTCACTGACTGTGCAGTCGAGTCCGAACTCGGTTATGAAATACTGCGACGAATCCTCTATCGTCATCTTCTTCATGCGGTCGGAGATGTCCTCCGGCGGGTCGGTAACTCCGTTCTCGCGCAGGAATCTGCGGTCGATGTCGTACCATATCCTCATTGAATCTATAAGCGTGCCGTCAAGGTCAAATATTACGCCTTTTATCACCGTATTCCTCCTTATGGTGCTGCTGCCGGCTCTGTTTCGGGCTCCGGCGGACGGTTCTCGGCGAGCCATTCCGCCTTTTCGCCGTCATCTCTGAACTCCTTGCCGGCAGTTTCGGGGGCTCCGCAGAGCACTACCGCCTGTGTTCCCATATTCTCGTATGTGCGTCCGAAGCGGTCCATATCATATTCCACGTTGCCGACAAGCGGGTCGGCGACGTGTACTTTTTTCGCCTCCATATCGTAGCCGTAAAGCGTTACGCAGTGCTGGTTCGGATTGAAGTAGAAGTCCTCTCCGCAGCCGAGCGTGAACTGGTACTCGGGGCGGGTCTCGTACTGGTATATCGTTGTCCAGATAATGACAGGGCGTCCCTGATCTATCTGGTAGAATATGCCGTCGAGCGGCATACCGGTCAGGTCTTTGGCATACCAGTCTGAGCCTATGTAATCAAAAAAGTCGTTCGCTGCATTCACTATAACCGGCGCATTGCAGCCGAATCCGTCGAGATGCGGGTTGCCGATGTAGACCTCGTTCATCGTGTAGTAGCCGATTATATCCGTTTTCAGGAAAACATCAGCCATCGTCACCTTGTCTGCGCTGAAGCCGTAATAATTCAGCGTCTGCGTGAGAGCCGTTATCTCGCAGCCCGTAGGCAGCTCGGGATACTGCATGACAGTTTCCATTTCAAGCGCACACGAGTTCGGGAGCTCGTAGCCCTCCGGCATTTCAGTATCTATCTCGACCGGCTCGGGAGCGGTCGGCTCTGTCGGCTCTTCCGTTTCCGGCTCAGTGGGTTCTGTTGAAGTGTGTTTTCCCACAATGTGTTCCTTTGTAGTATCCGTCCGCTCATCGGACGTGCTCTTCCCGCAGCCGCTCAGCATCAGCAAGACGGCTGTCAGCATCAAAAATGCTGTTGTTCTGATTATCCTTTTCATTGCTCACTCCAGGTCTATCATTATCTTCGCCTTCATGTCGTCAGCCGACGAAGTGACTGTGTCGAGTGAAAGTCCGTATATGTCCGAGGCTCTGCCTTCAAGCTCGGCAAAGCGCTTTGTCACGCGGTTCACGCGGGAGAGCGATGCGATAGAGGTCGCGTACGGCATCGATGCCCTGCCCTTCGCCTTTGCGAGTATCTCCCTGCCTCTTTCGTTCAGTGCGAGTATACGTCCGTACGGCGGCATATGTTTCATGTCCTCGCGGGTGATGCCTATCAGCAGCGAGAGAAGTATCCGCTTTATCCGCGCCATTGTATATCTCTTGGTCTTGACCGAGAAAAGCAGCTCCTCCAGCGAGGAAGCCATTCTTGCGCCGTATATGCGGTGTTCGAGCCCCTGTCCGACGTCGCTGAGGGAGGCTATCTCCTCCGGCGAGGACATTCTCAGACGGTAGAGTATCACCCGCTCGAGACGTTCGAGCTTCGCGATACTGCCGGAAGCTATGCACTCGCGGACTGCATTTGCCCATATCTCAGGCATGAGGCTTTCAAGCTCAGATGTATCGGCTCCGGAGAGTATCCTCTCGCGGATATACGATGCGCTCGCAGTCCCGTCCGCGGTCTCGCTGCTGTCGTGTGCAGCTCCCGAGCGCTTCACCGTGAACGGCTGTATATCCGAACGGAATGCCTTCAGAGCACGTATATACTCTATCGCAAGCATATTGTTCGGCTCGGAAATAAGCGCTCCGGCGCGCGGGTCGATGCCGTTCACCACCGAGCACAGCGCCCGCGGATAGGTATAGCCCTTTTCCATTATTTCCAGTATCTCCGACTTTTTACCGGCAGCTATCTCGTCCACTGTTTCCAGTGCGGACGTGAGCTTTGCAACGTCGCCGCTCTCGCTGCCGAATGAGAGCTCGTCCACAACTCCGAGACCGTTGAGCAGCCATACTGCTCCCGCGGCAAAA
>DEDQ01000050.1:5634-19927 GCA_002350065.1 Ruminococcus flavefaciens | reverse complement strand
TAAAGATGTCCGTTGTGGAACGGATTGTATTCGCATATCACACCGCTTATCTTCATTCTGTTCTCCTCTTGTTCATTCTCTTTTTCTATCCCGTTTTTTCCCATACATATTATATTATCGCCGAAAACAAGTGATTTGTCAATGATTATCACGATATTTTTATACGTAATATAATTAAATATGAAATATTGCTCCGCGGGTGTTGCAATTTCCGGAAGAATATGTTATAATATATCCTGCAAAAAATTATAAAGCGAAAGGAATTTAACTATTATGCTTATCTTAGTTGTTAACGCAGGAAGCTCATCTCTCAAGTACCAGCTCATCAATATGGACGACGAGAGCGTTCTCGCAAAGGGTAACTGCGACCGTATCGGCATCGACGGTCACATCGCTCACAAGGCTGCTGACGGCAGAACTCTCGATGAGGACTGCGCTTTCCCGACACATACAGAAGCTTTCATGAAGCTCGTTGAAGCTCTCACAAAGAGCGACGCTAAGGTCATCGACAGCATGGACGAGATCTCCGCTGTTGGTCACCGTATAGTACAGGGCGCTGACGTATTCGACAAGTCAGTTCTCGTTACAGACGAAGTTATCGACAAGATCGACGAGCTCCGCGAGCTCGCTCCCGTACATAACCACGCTCACGCTCTCGCTCTCCGCGCCTGCAAGAGCGTTATCCCCGCAAACGTTCCTCAGGTAGTTGTTTTCGATACAGCTTTCCACCAGACTATGCCCGCTAAGGCTTATATGTTCGGTCTCCCCTATGAGGACTACGAGAAGTACCACGTAAGAAAGTACGGCTTCCACGGCACATCTCACAGATTCGTTTCCAAGGCTCTCGCTGAGGCTATGGGCAAGGACGTTAAGGATCTCAAGATAGTTTCCTGCCACCTCGGCAACGGCTCTTCCATTACTGCTGTTGACGGCGGCAAGTCTGTTGATACTTCCATGGGCTTCACTCCCCTCGACGGTGTTGTTATGGGTACACGTACCGGCGCTGTTGACCCCTCTGCTGTTACTTTCGTCGCTGACAAGCACGGCTTTACTCCCTCTGAGATGAGCGAATACATGAACAAGAAGTCAGGCTTCCTCGGCGTTTCCGGCGTTGGCTCTGACAACCGCGACGTTCAGGCTGCTGCTAACGAGGGCAACAAGAGAGCTCAGCTCGTTTCCGATATGCTTGTTTACGAGATAAAGAAGTACATCGGTTCCTACGCTGCTGCTATGAACGGCGTTGACGCTATCCTCTTCACAGGCGGCATCGGCGAGAATTCATGGGAAGTACGCGAGGGCGTATGCACAGGTATGGAATACTTCGGCATCAAGATCGACAAGGAGCTCAACAAGTCCGTAAGAGGCAAGCTCACAAAGCTCAGCACTCCCGATTCAAAGATCGAGGTCTGGATCGTTCCTACAAATGAGGAGCTCCTCATCGCAAGAGATACTCTCGAGCTTATCTCCAAGTAATTTCTGCTTTTATAAACTCAGCCCCGAGGCAATTGCCACGGGGCTTTTTCATTTCCCTTCCAAAATAATCCGTGCTTCTCCTGTCTGTATTGGCTGAGAATAAGCACTGCTCCGGCTGCGGCAATAAAAATGCACAGCAGTTCGCATCTAACTGTTGCTTTATCCGGTGCGGTATGCTATAATAAAGGGTAACGATATCGAAAAGGAGGCGTGAAAATGTCGGACGTGAAAAACATATTAAACTCGATACTCACCGATGAAAAGCTGCTCAACAGCCGTGCCTTCCGCGACAAGGTCTACTCCGATGAGCCTATAATCAAACGCGCCTCGCAGATAAAAACTCCCGATACTCCGCAGAAAATCAAGGATATGAAGGCTATCGCCTACACTCCCGAAGCCTACTGGAAAACCTCCGCCTGGCTCTTCTACAATCAGGGAAAATTTATGGAGAATTTCTCAGACGTATACGAATACACGACCGGCTTCACTAAATTCTACCCGACCTACCACGACCTCGACAATGAACAGCTCCGCGGCTATTTCTCGTGGCGCTCATACGTCCGAAAAGGCGAATACAAAGCCGCTCCCATGCCGTTTGTTTTCATCTACGCATATGAGCTTATCAACAACATCGGCGTGAAAGCTCCGGAAGAGGGACTCGCGCTGCTGAAAGAGCTCGGCTCGCACTACACGGACGAATCCCTCGCAAAGCACCTCCCCCGCTGGATAGTCGACTACTGCGTCTACTACGAGCTCGACCCCGCACTCATCAGCGATAACCCCGATATCAGATTCGATACGGCACTGCTGAAGCTCATAAACTGGGAGAATACCCCCGATGAGGAGCTCTTCGCGGCAATAACTGCTCTTTCATCTTATCCGGCAGAGCGTTCGCGGTTTTACATTCAGTATCCGGAGGAGTTCCGGGCTGCCGCTGTGCGCGTATTCCGCGCTGTTTCGGCGTTTTTCCGTGACCACAGGAAGAACTCACTGTGCGAGAAATACTTCGGTCATATTACTGAAATGAACTGCCGGCTGTTTGAAGCTTCGGTGTTCTACGACAGGAATACCTCCCGCTCGACCGATTACTCGCTCAATGCGATACACTCATATACCTGCCGCAGCGGCATTTGGCGCTGCCGGCGGTTTTACGGCTGCCGGACCCGCAACGGTCAGCTCGGCGAGCTGATGAAAATGCTCGACTACCTCATGCGTGAAAAGTACGATTTCCGCTATAAACTGCGGCCTGCTGAGGTCTCTAAAAACATCGCCGGTATCGTCAGCAAGGAGCTCGACCTCATCGCGCAGGAAAACTCTCGCCGCGAGGCTTTGAAGATAGAGATAGACCTCTCCAAGCTCGAGAGCATTCGCTCCGCTGCCGATATCACGCGGGATAAGCTCATCGTTGAGGAGGAGGAAAATGTGCCGGAAGAGTATGCTCCCGAGCCGGTACAGGAGGATATACCGGCTTCGGACTCGCCCCTCACGGACGCGGAAATCCTGTTCCTGCGGGCTCTGCTCCGCGGCGGCGACTGGGCTGCGGCGGCTAAAAATGCCGGAACTATGCCCTCTATTCTCGCTGACAGCATCAACGAGAAGCTGTTCGACTTCTTCGGCGACACCGTCATTGACATGAGCACCGACGTTCCCGAACTCATTGAAGATTACATCGACGAGCTGCAAGGCTTCGTCTCATGAGGTGAAATTATGAACAACAGACCAACAGTCCCGAAGCGCATAGCTTCGGCAATAATCAACTCACTTAAAGGCGGTGTGGTTCCGCGTATCGGACTTCCGTACATAACCGTCGGACGCGAGCTCGAGATAGACGCGCTCCTGCACGATGTCGCCATAATCGAGGACGGCGGAGCTTCGTTCCGCTTCATCGTCGGCAAATACGGAAGCGGTAAGAGCTTTCTTCTGCAAACTATCCGCTCACACGTCATGGACAAGGGCTTTGTCGTTGTTGACGCTGACCTCTCACCCGAGCGCAGACTTCAGGGCACAAAGGGTCAGGGACTTGCCACTTACAAGGAGCTTATCCGCAATATGTCCACTAAGACCCGTCCCGACGGCGGTGCTCTAACTCTAATTCTCGACCGCTGGATAAGCAGCGTGCAGGCTGAAACTGCGGCTGAAACAGGGCTCGCGGCAGATTCGCCCGAGTTCGCGAATGCCGTCGAGAAGAAGATTTATGAGGTCATATCAGCGCTGAATGAAATGGTCCACGGATTCGATTTTGCAAAGCTGCTGACTATTTACTACCGCTCATACGCCTCCGGCGACGACGAGAGCAAGGCTAAGGTCGTGAAGTGGTTCCGCGGCGAATATTCCACTAAAACTGAGGCTAAGTCAGACCTCGGCGTGAATATTATCATCACCGATGACGACTGGTATGAATACATCAAGCTGTTCGCGGCTTTCCTAAAACGCGCCGGATACGGCGGTCTGCTCGTGCTCATCGACGAGCTCGTCAACATCTATAAGATACCGAACGCGATAACCCGTCAGTACAACTACGAAAAAATTCTCACGATGTATAATGATACACTACAGGGCAAGGCTAAGCACCTCGGTATCATCATGGGCGGAACTCCTCAGTGCATCGAGGATACGCGCCGCGGAGTATACAGCTATGAGGCGCTCCGTTCAAGGCTCGCGGAGGGTCGCTTCGGCAGAGAGGGCGTGAAGGATATGCTCGCGCCTGTTATTCACCTCTCGCCGCTCACCTATGAGGAAATGCTCGTACTTACGGAAAAGCTCGCCGATATCCACGCCGGACTTTTCGGATATGAACGCGTTATCAGTCAGGACGACCTCGTCAACTTCATCAAGCTCGAATTCGGACGTATCGGCTCCGGAAGCCATATCACTCCCCGCGAGGTCATTCGCGACCTCATCGAGCTGCTTGACATAATCTATCAGAACCCCGGCATAAACGTCAGCGAATTCATTCTTTCCGATTCAATGCCGTCGGCGGCTCCCGAGGGAGAGGCTGCCGAGGAAGAATTCGCGGAATTTACCATATGAGGTGCCCGCATGAACGCTTTCGACCGCTACGCTCCTTTTATTCAGGACTTCATCTACCGCAATAACTGGGAGTCGCTACGCGCGATACAGACTGCCGCAGCAGACGCCATATTCAACACCGATGAGCACCTTCTGCTCTCGGCTTCTACCGCCTCCGGCAAGACGGAAGCTGCGTTTTTTCCGATACTTACCCTGTTTTCAGAGGATATGCCGCGCTCTGTCGGAGCTGTCTACATCGGACCGCTCAAGGCTCTCATCAATGACCAGTTCGCCCGTCTGACCGAGCTCTGCGAGGAGGCTGATATCCCAGTATGGCACTGGCACGGCGATGCGGCTCAGTCTCACAAGGCAAGAATGCTTAAACACCCGTCAGGCATTTTGCAGATAACTCCGGAATCGCTCGAGGCTATGCTCCTGCGAAAGCACGCGCTAATCCCCAAACTGTTCGGCGACCTGAGATTTGTCGTCATCGACGAGGTACACTCCCTCATGCGCGGCGACCGCGGAGGTCAGACGCTCTGCCTCATCGAAAGGCTCTCGAAGCTTGCAGGCGTTGAGCCCCGCAGGATAGGTCTGTCGGCAACTATCGGCGACCTCGAAGCCGCTGGAGAATTCCTCTCAGCCGGAACAAAACGCCGCACACTTATCCCGAAAATCAACGCTCCAGGTGTGAAATGGCGTCTCTCAATGGAGCATTTCTATATCTCTCAGCAGAATCAGCCTGACAGCTCCGCCGACGTGGAGGCTCTGCCTGTACTCGACGATAAGACCGATACCGCTCCCGAGCACGCCGACGAGGGTATGGGCTACGTTTTCGAGCATACACGCGGTAAAAAATGCCTCGTGTTCGTCAACTCCCGCGAGGAGTGCGAAGCTGTGACAACTACCCTGCGCTCCTACTGCGAAGCCAAACACGAGCCCGACCGCTTCATGATACATCACGGCAACCTCTCAGCCGCTCTGCGCGAGACCGCTGAAGCCGCTATGAAGGACGACGATATCTTCATGACTACCTGCACGACTGCGACCCTCGAGCTCGGTATCGACATCGGAAGGCTCGAACGCGCTTTCCAGATAGACGCTCCGTTTACCGTTTCGTCCTTTCTCCAGCGTATGGGTCGTACCGGAAGAAGAGGTCTGCCGCCCGAAATGTGGTTCGTGATACGTGAGGAGCTCCCAGAGCCGCGCTCAATGCTCCCCGAAACTATACCGTGGAAGCTTTTGCAGGGCATCGCTCTTGTGCAGGTCTACGTTGAGGAGCGCTGGGTCGAGCCGCCAAAGCTCGACAGACTCCCCTTTTCACTGCTCTATCATCAGACCATGAGCACGCTCGCTTCATGCGGCGAGCTCACTCCAGCTCAGCTCGCTTCGCGCGTTCTTACGCTCCGATATTTTCACAGGATATCTCAGGACGACTTCCGTATCCTGCTACGTCACCTTCTCGAAACTGAACATATCCAGCGCACTGAGGAGGGCGGTCTTATCGTCGGTCTCGCCGGCGAAAGAGTGATAAACAGCTTCAAATTCTATGCCGTTTTTCAGGAGAACGAGGAGTACACTGTCCGCTATGATTCGCAGGAGCTCGGCACTATCGTCAGCCCTCCGCCTATCGGCGAGAAAGTCGCTATCGCGGGTCATGTGTGGGTCGTGGAGGATATCGACCACAAACGCCGCATCGTCTACTGCTCGCTGATAAAGGGAAAGGTCCCGGCCTACTTCGGCGACTGCCCCGGCGACATCAATACCAAGATACTCCTGCGCATGAAACAGGCTCTCAGCGAGGATAAAAGCTACCCTTACCTTATGAAAAATGCCGTGCTGAGACTCGCTCAGGCAAGAACATCCGCCCGCAATTCCGGAGTCACCGAACAGCCGCTCATCTGCCTCGGAGGCAATATGTGGGCGCTTTTCCCTTGGCTCGGTACATACGCTTTCTTCGCTATGGAGCGCTTTCTCAAGCTCCGCTGCGCCGAAAGGCTCGGTCTGCGCGGTATGGACTCCGCCCGTCCGTATTATATCCAGTTCACCATGAAAGTCCAGCCTGAAGAATTCTTCCGCGTCCTTGCGGAGGAGGCGGCTGTCGAATTCGACCCGCTCGAGCTCGTCTACCCGAATGAAGTCCCCATGTTCGAGAAGTACGACCAGTTTGTGCCGCCGGAGCTTATAAAAAAGGGCTTCGCTTACGGCATTCTCGATATCTCCGGAATGAAGGAGCGCATCGCCGAATGGAGCGATATGTTCATATAATAAAATCAGCGGCACTATCAAAGTGCCGCTGATCTTATATGAAGGAACTATTATTTTGCAGCATTTTCAGTATAAATTGCAAGAGCTTCAGAAGCATCTATCGCATCAACTGCACCGTCAGTATTAACGTCACCGGTTTTATGTGATTTTAACATGACATAAAGCATGAGCGATTCATCAGCTGTATTGATCCTGCCGTCACCATCAATATCGCCAAGCTCTGCAATTTTTTCACGCCACTCAATAAAATGTTCAATTTTCTTATATGTATTCTCTATTACTTAGTCGCGTTGTCAATAATACCATTCGCAAGCTTGACATTTTGCCGCTTTCGTATTACAATATTATTATAAGCTAACAAGGAGGTCTTTCCATGATAAAAACTATAATCAATATCGAGGGTATGATGTGCGGTATGTGCGAATCACACGTTAATGACGAGATTCGCAAAAACTTTAACGTAAGCAAGGTCAATTCCTCGCACAAGAACAATACTACCGAAATCATCTCAGAAGAGCCGCTCGACGAGGCTAAGCTCCGCGAAGTTATCGGTGCGACCGGTTACAAATTCATCTCTGTAAGCTCCGAGCCGTATGAGAAGAAAGGCTTCTCCCTCTTCGGCAAAAAGTGATGCAAAAAATGAACCGCATTTCAAACTGAAATGCGGTCTTTTTTATGTGAAGTTGTGACTCTGTTTGAGTACCATGTCCTTGACCTTCATCAAGGAGGTCGTTGTGCTGCGCTCGTTTTCCGAGAGCTTCATCGTGATATACTTTATGGTCTCCTGATAGTCTGGTATCATGATATGCTCGAGAGCATTTACGCGTCGGCGGGTCTTTTCTATCTCGTCAGCCATGAGCTGACACGCCTTCTCAACTTCTGCAAGGCGTATCATCTTCGGGAAGACCTCGCTTAGTGCGCTTACCGCGCCGTCAAGGTCTGCGGATGTGAATGCCGTGCCGTAGGAGTAGATGTCGCTGGTGTCGCTCGTGCGGTATTTCGGGCTGAATACAGGGATATACACGCTCATGACGTTCTTCTCGCCTACTTCGAGCTCGACCTCCTGCTTCGGGAGCATCAGCGCCGTTTCAAGCGCTTCCCTCTGCATTACTGAGCCCGCGACCGCCATGTAGCGGTCTGCCTCGGCGATAGCCGCCTCGACCTCTGTGCGAAGCTGTCTGTCCTCCTTGATGAGTATCATGAACTGTCTCATCAGCTCGTCGCGCTTATCCTTCAGAAGCTTGTGTCCGCGCTGCGCCGAGACAAGCTTCTTTTTCAGCTTGCTCAGCTCCATTCGCGTAGGATTTACGTTAAGTCTTGCCAATGCAGCTCACCTCAATCCTGTTTGTCGTAGTACTCAGTGAGGTACTCCTCCCTGATACGTCTCAGCTCGCTTCGCGGCAGAAGCCTGAGCAGCTCCCAGCCGATGGAAAGAGTTTCCTCGATGCTGCGGTTGTTGTCGAAGCCCTGCGATACGTAGCGCTTTTCAAACTCGTCTGCAAACTTCGCATAGAGCAGGTCTGTAGGCGTGAGTGCCGCCTCGCCGAGTACGACCATGAGCTCCTTTGCGTCCTTTCCGCGGGCATATGCCGAGAAGAGCTGGTTCATCGTGTCGGAGTGGTCGGCGCGGGTCTTGCCCTTGCCGATACCCTTGTCTTTCAGTCGTGAAAGCGACGGCAGAACGTCTACCGGCGGAGTTATTCCCTTGCGGTAGAGCTCACGCGAGAGGATTATCTGTCCCTCGGTAATGTAGCCGGTAAGGTCAGGGATCGGGTGGGTCTTGTCATCCTCGGGCATGGTGAGGATAGGTATCATCGTGATAGAGCCTTCCTTGCCGTCCTGACGTCCTGCACGCTCATAGATAGACGCGAGGTCGGTGTACATATATCCGGGATAGCCGCGGCGTCCGGGAACTTCCTTACGCGCAGCCGATACCTCACGCAGAGCGTCGGCGTAGTTGGTGATATCAGTAAGGATTACAAGTACGTGCATTCCCTTCTGGAATGCGAGATATTCTGCGGCTGTAAGCGCCATTTTCGGAGTGGCAAGGCGCTCGATAGCTGAGTCGTTAGCGAGGTTTACGAAGAGGACGGTACGGTCGAGAGCTCCTGTTTCACGGAAGCTGCGAACGAAGTATTCCGACTCCTCGAAGGTGATTCCCATTGCCGCAAATACAACGGCAAACTGCTCGTTATCTCCGAGAACTCGCGCCTGACGCGCTATCTGAGCTGCAAGCTGAGCGTGGGGAAGTCCGCTCGCGGAGAAGATAGGGAGCTTCTGTCCGCGGACAAGAGTGTTAAGACCGTCAATGGCAGAAACGCCTGTCTGTATGAACTCCTGAGGATATTTTCTCGCAACAGGGTTCATGGGGAGTCCGTTTACGTCCATGCGCATTTCCGGGATTATCTCCGGACCGTCGTCGATAGGTCTGCCGAGTCCGTCAAATACGCGTCCGAGCATATCCTCGGATACGCCGAGCTCCATCTGGTGTCCCGAGAAAACTACGGCGCTGTCCTTGAGGTTGATGCCTGCGGCATTCTCAAAAAGCTGGACAAGTGCGTTGTTTCCGTCTATCTCAAGCACGCGGCAGCGGCGCTTTTCGCCGTTTGCAAGCCTTATCTCGGCAAGCTCGCCGTATGTTACGTTTTCAACATCCTTTACGAGGAGCAGAGGACCTGCCGCCTCTTCAATGGTTCTGTATTCTCTTGGCATCAGTCTTCCTCCTTGTTGAGCAGCTCGTCAAGCTCAGATGATATCTCGACTGAGAGCTTTTCAAATTCGTGGTCTGTCTCGTTCTCGGGTACGTACTTGAAACGTCCGATGTGCTCGCGCACTGCAAGACCTGCGACCTCTTCTACGTCCGCGCCCTTCTTTATCGCAGCCTCAGCCTCGTCGTTGAAGTTGAGTATGAGCTTCATCATGTAAAGCTGCTTCTTCAGGCTGGTGTAGGTATCTACCTCGTGGAATGCGAGCTGGTGGAGGAAGTCCTCACGTATCGAGCGGGCTGTCTCCATTTTGAGACGGTCGTTCGCCGAGAGCGCGTCCATACCGATGAGCTTTACTATTTCCTTCAGCTCTGCCTCGTCGTGAAGTATCGACATGAATCTTGCACGCGAGGTCATCCACTCCTTGGAGACGTTGTTGTCATACCACGGAGCAAGCGAATCCGCATAGAGCGAGTAACTCGTCAGCCAGTTTATCGCCGGGAAGTGACGCTGGTATGCGAGGTTGGAATCAAGTCCCCAGAATACCTTGACGATACGAAGTGTCGCCTGCGATACAGGCTCGGAGATATCACCGCCGGGAGGCGATACTGCGCCGATAACGGAAAGTGCGCCCTCTCTGCCCTCCTTGCCGGTGGAGATGACTCTTCCGGCACGCTCGTAGAACTGAGCGAGACGGCTTCCGAGGTAGGCGGGATAGCCCTCGTCGCCGGGCATTTCCTCAAGACGTCCCGACATCTCACGCAGAGCCTCTGCCCAGCGCGATGTAGAGTCCGCCATAAGAGCTACTGAATAGCCCATATCACGGTAGTATTCTGCTATGGTGATGCCTGTGTATACCGAGGCTTCACGCGCCGCAACAGGCATATCAGATGTGTTTGCGATGAGCACTGTACGCTCCATGAGCGACTTGCCGGTCTTGGGGTCGATGAGCTCCGGGAACTCGTTGAGTACGTCGGTCATCTCGTTTCCGCGCTCGCCGCAGCCGATGTATACGATGATATCAGCCTCTGCCCATTTTGCGAGCTGGTGCTGTGTAACGGTCTTGCCGCTTCCGAAAGGTCCCGGGATAGCCGCAACGCCTCCCTTTGCTATCGGGAAAAGACAGTCAATTACTCGCTGACCTGTTACAAGAGGCATATCCGGCGAAAGCTTCTTTGCGTAGGGTCTGCCGCTTCTTACTCCCCATTTCTGCATCATGGAGAGCTCCTTTTCGCCCTTTTCTGTCTCAACTACGCATACGGTCTCGTCAACTGTGAACTCGCCCTCTTTTATGGACTTCACCTTGCCGCTTACGCCGTTAGGCACCATTATCTTGTGCAGAACGATATCGGTCTCGGGAACTGTTCCTATCACGTCGCCGCCGGTTATCTCGTCGCCGACCTCGACTGTGGGGGTGAACTTCCACTTTCTGTCGCGCTTGAGCGAGGGAACTTCAACTCCGCGGGCAAGATTGTTTCCGCAGACCTTGCGGATATCGTCGAGCGGACGCTGTATTCCGTCGTAGATACTGCCGATGAGTCCGGGTCCGAGCTCGGCGCTCATGGGCTCGCCGGTGGATTCTACTGCCTGACCTGTGCCGAGTCCGGCTGTTTCCTCATATACCTGTATGGAGGCGCGGTCGCCGTGCATTTCTATTATCTCTCCGATAAGACGCTTGTCACTAACGCGGACAACGTCAAACATATTGGCGTCTCTCATGCCCTCAGCAACTACGAGAGGACCTGATATCTTAACTATATTTCCTATACTTGCCAAAGTCGTTTCTCCTTCCTCAATTAAGGATATCCGAGCCGACAGCCTTCTCGACTGCCTCGTGCAGAGCCCTCATTCCGTCGCCGGTATTTCCCTCTATAGCAGGGATAAGGACAATGGAGGGCAGTCTGCTGCTCCGGTATTTTTTTATTGTATCAGCCGCAAGTGCTGCTGCGGGTTCTGTGATATATATCACCGCGAAATCGTTGGCGGCGAGCCTGTTTATCAGCTTTGATATCTTGGCTCCGTCCGTCTCGCAGAACACTGAAAGTCCGAGTGCTGCGAATCCGGAAACGCTCGCTGTATCGCCGATAGCGGCTACTTTATACGTTTCAGACATAGAGCTTTCTCATCCTTTCAGTCATAGTTTCCTTGTCTGTGCCGGATTCCCTGCATACCGAGAGTATACGGATATCCTTGAGCTCCGCCTCTGCCGCGATATAATATGCCGCGAGAGGTTCGGCTCCGAATGCCTGCATACGGGCAGTTTCGGCAAGCTCCATTATCACGTCGTCGCACCACTTCTCGAACTGAGCCGGCGACTCTGCAAGCAGCTTTGCCGCCTCTGCGTAAGAGGAGCTCTCAACGCAGCTCAGTACGCTCTCAGCTCCGCCGAGAGCAGCTCGCACGAGCGTGTCCTTGTCGAGCTCTGCGCTGCCGCATATCGCCATTTCAAGGAAGCTGCGCTGCTTCTTCATCTTCGCGCACCTGTATGCTGTCTTGATGTCGGCGCAGACGATAGTCAGCTCGACATAGCTCTTTATGAAGTCGCTGCCGCATTTCTCAGCAGCCTTCCTCATTGCCTGCATTGCGGCTGTATCTATCAGCGAATCCGCAAGCTGTCCGTCAAGAGTCCGCGTCAGGAGCTCATATGCTTCCTCGGCGGTGCTTCTGATATACTCCGGAAGAGCTTCGTATTCCTTAGCCGAAACAGCCGGATACAGCTCTTTGAGGTCGAGGTTTGTCGGACGGATATAATAGCCCTCGGGCTCCTTGCCTGCTATCTTCGATTTCAGAGCGGCTTTGAGGTTGTGGAAATCGTTTTTGTAAAGCAGTATCTCCAGCTCTTTGCATTCCGGAGCATAGCCCCTCAGCATTTCCCACACGCCCTCGAGAGTGAAGTCCTCACCGCCGCGCTTTGAGGCGATAAGATTCTCGAATTCAGCCTTCGTAGCGCAGTTTATGAGCTGCTCGATATCGCTGCGGCTGAGGAGTGTATTCTCCATTGCCCTTATCGCGGCAACGGCATTTGCATATTTGATAGTGCTCATCAGCTCACCTGCCCGAACAATACTCTTGCAGCCGTATCTCTCACGCCCTCGCGCTCCGCTTCGATTATCGCGCGGAAGCTGCAGTTCTCGGAGATAAGACCGTATGTCAGAACGAATCCGTTTTCTATCTCAGCAGGCTCCTTTGCAAGCTTTACGCTGCCGCCGGTCTTTGCTGCCGCTTCGCTGAGCTTCTGCATGAAGTCTGCGGGAACTCTTGCAAGGTCGCGGCTGCTCAGCGAGAGAACTCCCTCACCGCCGGAAAGACGCTTTACCGCCAGCTTTTCAAGCACTGAAAAATACTCTTTGTCAGGGAGTGTGTCAAGCTTCTTTACTGCCGCTTCAACTGCCTCGTCGATGAGCTTTATCTTGCTGTCGAGGATACGGCGCTTCATTGCCGCATCTGCCGATGAACAGGAGTTTTCAAAGTCGCGTTCGAGCTGCTCTTTTCCCTTTTTCACATATTCAGCGTAAGCCTTTTCAGCTCTGTCTCTGCCTTCTCTTTCAATAGAGGTCGCTTTCCTTGACGCTGCCGAAAGGATATTGTCCTCGGTCTGCTTCTGCTGAGAGTCTATCATGTTCAGGATCTCTTCAATTCCTGCCATTTCAGCACCTCCTTAAACTGCGATGTTGTATATCATAAGGATAGAGATAAGGAGTGCGAGGATAGCATATGTCTCGACCATTGCCGCCATGATGATACCCTTGCCGTTGTGCTCGGGCTTCTTTGCTGTGATGCCTACGCCGGCAGCAGCGGTCTTGCCCTGGAAAATAGCTGAGATAAGTCCTACGATAGCGATAGGAAGTGATGCCGCAAGGAATGCGATGCCCTGCGATGTTGTGAGCTCAGCCGGTGAACCTCCGATGATGCCTACGCGGCTGAGAAGAATGATAGCTGTGAGAAGTCCGTAAAGTCCCTGTGTACCCGGGAGAAGCTGAAGGATAAGCACCTTGCTGAACTTCGAGGGGTCAACTGATACTACGCCGGCAGCAGCCTCGCCCACGAGTCCTACTCCCTTTGCTGAACCTATGCCTGCCATGAGTGCTGCGAGTGCAGCTCCGATTATTGTGAATACCATTCCGTTAGTCATTGATATTTTCCTCCTTGAATTTGATGTATTTTGTGTTTACCGTTAAAGGCTGGAATTCTCTTCCGCCGCCTGTGTAGAACTTGCTGAACAGCTCAACGAACTGAAGTCGGTCAGTGTGAACGTAGGCGCCGAGAAGATTTATCGCGAGGTTCGCAGTATGTCCTACCGCGAATACCACGATGAGAAGCACGAGCTTGACTATCTTGTTCTCAGGCATCGTGCCTATGAGATTTATTACGCTCGCTATCGAACCTGTTGCAAGTCCGAGCGCGAGAAGCCGCGAATATGAGAGGATATCGCTGAGATATCCGGTCGCTGTATTGTACAGCGCATAAAGTCCGCCGAAGAATTTGCCGAATATCGACTTTGAGCTCCTTCCGGCTGTAAGCACCAGCAGGATAACTCCGGCTATCATCATGTAGCTACCGATGGTTTTCAGCACTGCCGGAACTTCTGTGAGTATGCCAGCTCCGAGAGGTGCAACTCCGAGGACTGTGAGATATACGGGAACGCTGTCGCAGAACGCATCGAGCTTTCTGCCGTCCTTCCACGACATATGGAACGATACCGCAACGCCGAGGAAGAGGTGAAGTATACCAAGTCCGAACGAGAAGAGCAGCAGCTTTATCGGGTCGTCAAGCGGCTGGAACCACAGCGCTATGCTGCCTATCTCCCTGCCGAAGAACTCGCGCCCGACTACCTGTAC
>DEDQ01000050.1:5376-5507 GCA_002350065.1 Ruminococcus flavefaciens | reverse complement strand
AGCCTGAACTTTTTCAGCGCGAACGTCGTGCCGATGACCATGAGAAGTCCGTATCCGGCGTCCGAAAGCATCATTCCGAAGAACAGATAATAGAAGAACGCCATTACCGGAGTCGGGTCCACATCGTCCTT
>DEDQ01000050.1:0-5264 GCA_002350065.1 Ruminococcus flavefaciens | reverse complement strand
GTCGGGTCGGTAAATTCAATGTATGCCGTGTGCTTTTTCTCTATCTCCTTGCGCAGGCTCTCGCAGTATTTCTCGGGAATGAATCCCGTGAGCACGAAGGTGTTCTCCGTGAAGCCGAGAGCGCTCAGCGCTTCGTATTTATCCTTTCGCATCGCGAGATAATCGACTGCGAATTTTAACTGCTGACGGTTTTCCGCAAGCTTCTTTATCTTTTCGACTGCCTCTTCACGCTGCTTTTCAAGCTCGACGCAGCGCTTCATCATCTGCTCTGTCAGCTCCGCGGGAGTGAACTTCTCATTCTCGCTTACAGAAGCGAATGAGTTCTTACGCAGGGCGTCCTCAGTCTCCTGAGCGACGTCGTCGTAGCAGAGCACGAATATATTCGTCTGCTCCTTTGAAGCCGAGACTATCTCGACGCTTGAGCCCTCCGGCAGCCTTGTGCCGAATTCCTCAGCCGATACCGGATACGGCAGAGTGCCTATGAATGCGGTCGTGGTATCCGTTCCCTTGAAGTTCAGCGGAACATCAAGCGGCAGCCACTGCCGCAGCATATCACACCGCGTTTCGAGCTGCTGAGTTTCACTGTCAGCTTCGGCGACAGCCTTGCTGCACCGCAGTATCTCGTTCGCGGTATTCATTATTTTTTCAAGCTGCATCGCGCTTTTTCCGAATGCGTGCTTTTCAACTTCGGTACGCCCTCCAAGCATATCAGTAAGGGCTGCCTTTTCCGGCTCGTACCTTTCAAGCACGTCAAGAGCCTGCATCACGGTCGTCCGGAACTTGTCGAACGAGCCCGTAACAGTCGTTACACTGGTCTGCTCGAGACCCTCGTCCTCGTTCCTGCACAGCTCGACAACGCCGCGGCGCTGCAGGAGCTCGATTATCTTTTTACTGTCGGTAAGGGGCGCGATAAGCTCGATTTTTTTCATTCTGAGCTTAGCCATTTATCCTATCACCCTCCTGCTCAGCTGAAATAGCCGTTTATTATTGCTTCCACAGCCTTATCAGTATTTGCTTTTGCCGCGGAAGTTATGCCGCGGAGCGTTTCCGAACACTTCTCCTCGGCACTGCGGGTATACTCCCCGAGGCGTTTGCTGTTTTCCTCTTTCAGCCTGCTCAGCTCGTTCTTAGCGTCGGTAAGGCGCTTCTGCACCGCAATAGAGGCGTTTCTCTCTGCGTCGCTGACTATCTCGTCGGCGCGTTCGCGGGCTTCTGACGAGCGTTTACCGGCTTCAGCCTCGGCATTCAGTATTTGTTTTACTGCTTCAGATGCCATACTGTTCCTCCTTTGCAAAATGACCGTCGGTCATTTATACTAAGTATTATAACACTTAGTTTTCAGGTTGTCAATAGTTTCAGAGAAAAATATTGACCGTCGTTCAGTTTTGTTTCGCGTATACAGAAAGGGAGCTATCCCTACAGACAGCTCCCCATTGCGCAATTTCATCACGACTTTAATATTATACCACATTATATGCTCATTGTCAAGGAAAATGTAACCAAATTTATTAATAAAAGAAAATAATATTAGCACTAAGCACAATACTTATATAACGATCTCCACTTCGCCGGCATCGCATTCGTCATATACTTTTTTATTCCAATGCCAATTCGATCTCAGCGAGTTTATCAGTGATCGCGTTGATCCTTCCGGTTTTCGCAAAGCCCATACGGCAATAAAGCCTTTCCGCGTTTACATTGTTCTCAAGGATCCATAATGAGGGCGTATCCGGACATTGACCGATCGCATACTCCAGCAATTTCGTTCCATACCCCATTTTCTGTTTTTCCGGTAGGACATAAAGATCCTCTATCAGGCTGTCTGTTACAGAAACAACACCCACAGGCTCTTCATCTACAAGTATGAAGAACTTGGTTCCTTTATTCATCTTATCGCGTATGTATTTCAACTGGCGTTCGGGTGAATGGCTCTCTATAAATTCCGGAGTACAAAAATCTCTATGCGATTCCCTCCATGATATGGAATGGATAATCGCAGCCTCCATTACATTCTGTTCGTTTACAGGTATTATCATTATTGCCTCCGTATATTACGATCTATAACAACTACAATTATATCACAGCGCTGATAAAACTGTCAACATAATACTGCTTCAAGCGACGTTTATGAATAAATTGTAAACTTCCGCCAGATACTATTGACATATCCCGAGATACATGGTATATTGTAATTGCAAAATTAAATTGCACTCAATCAAATTTACAAAAATTGATCAGGAGGTATTAACATGGGCATCTATGATATCAGCGTAAAAAATGCAAACGGCGAAGATGTTTCGCTCTCTGACTACAAGGGAAATGTCATAATAATTGTGAATACGGCAACGGGCTGCGGATTCACTCCACAGTATAAGCCTCTTGAAGAAATGTATGAGAAATACCACGACAAGGGGCTCGAAATAATCGACGTGCCGTGTAATCAGTTCGCCGGACAGGCTCCCGGCTCGGACGAGGAGATACACGAATTCTGCACGCTGAAATATAACACTAAGTTCCCGCAGATGAAAAAGTCCGACGTTAACGGTGATAATGCCATCGAGCTTTTCACGTTCCTGAAATCCCAGAAGGGCTTCGAGGGATTCGGCAAGGGTCCTAAGGCTCTCGCAATGGCGGCAATGTGCAAGGCTGCGAACAAGGATTATAAAAGCTCCCCTGACATAAAGTGGAACTTCACTAAATTCGTTATCGACAGAAACGGCGAAGTTGTCGCCCGATTTGAGCCCACTCACAGCATGAAGGCGCTCGAGGAACTTGTCGAAAAGCTCATAGGATAAGGTGAATATATGGAAAGATTCGATATAGCGGTCATCGGAACAGGTCCCGCCGGAGTTTCCGCTGCGATAACCGCAAAGATACGAAACAAGAATGTGATACTGCTCGGCAGCAAAGACCTCAGTCCCAAGATATCAAAGGCTCATCTCATCGAGAATTATCCCGGACTTCCGGCAATTTCCGGAGCTGAGCTCGCGGCTAAGCTCAATGAACACCTCGCCGCTCTCGATATCTCCATAACCGATAAACAGGTCGGAGCGGTCTACGCTATGGGCGAGCATTTCGTCCTCCAAGCCGGTGAGGATATGATAGAGGCAAAAACGGTCATTGCCGCAACGGGGATAGTTCAGAGCAAGCCCCTGACCGGCGAGGATAAGTTCCTCGGCAGGGGCGTGAGCTACTGCGCTACCTGCGACGCAAGGCTGTATAAGGGCAAAACCGTCGCAGTCCTCGGCTACAGTGCCGATGCCGCTGACGAGGCTGAGTATCTCGCTGAGGTCGTAGACAAGGTCGTGTATCTCCCTCTCGGCGGAGGTCTCCCCTCCCCGCGTGAGAATATAGTCGTCACGGAGGAAAAGCCGGTCGAGATATCCGGCGAAAGCAGCGTGAATGCTCTCGTGACCGACAAAGCAGTGCATGAGGTATCATGCGTGTTCATTCTCAGGGACGCCGTCATGCCGGACAAGCTTATCCCCGGCATCGAGACCGACGGTCCGCACATCAGGGCTGACCTCAATATGCAGACCAATATCCCCGGACTTTTCGTCTGCGGTGATATCGCGGGAAAGCCCTATCAGTACGTTAAGGCAGCCGGACAGGGAAATGTCGCTGCGCTGTCGGCTATATCCTACCTCAATAAAAACAAAGGAGAATAATTATGGTAAAGGAAATCAGAAACAATAACATGGACGACGTTAAAAAGGCTCATATCGCTGTAGTTGACTTCAACGCCACTTGGTGCGGTCCGTGCAGGATGCTCGCTCCCATTATCGAGGAGCTCTCAAACGAAATGAACGACTGCGAATTCTTCGCCTGCGACGTCGACGATAACGGCACTCTCGCTCAGGCTTTCGGCATTCAGAGCATTCCCGCTGTCGGAGTTTTCAAGGACGGCATTTTCATCGACATGGCTGTTGGATTCCGCCCCAAGGCTCAGATGAAGCAGTTCATAGAGGCGGCAAAGTAATATGGCTGACAGATTCGATTGTCTCAGGCTCGAGAATCAGCTCTGTTTCCCGCTGTATGCCGCTTCACGCGAGATAATACGCAGGTATAAGCCCCTCCTCGACGAGATAGAGCTCACCTACACGCAGTATATCGCTATGCTCGTGATATGGGAGCACAGAACTATCAGCGTAAAGGATATGGGTGCGCGGCTGTATCTCGATTCCGGCACTCTTACTCCGGTGCTGAAAAAGCTCGAGCAGAAGGGACTTATCGTCCGCAGACGCGACAGCGGAGACGAGCGTATACTCAATATCACCGTCACGGACAAGGGCATGGCTCTGCGCGATAAGGCGGTAAATGTTCCCGAGAGAATGGCTTGCTCGGTAAAACTCACTCCCGAGGAGGCTGTCTCGCTCTGCACCATACTTCACAAGCTCCTGAGCGATGCAGAATAGCGGAGGAAGATATGAACAGCAAATACAAAAATGCGCTTCTGGACCTGCTCTCGCTCGAATTCAACTGTACGCCGCAGGAATTCTCTCTTGACAGCGATGTGCTCACACGAGTCGCGCTCAGGGACGGCAGACGTATCTACTCGCCGCATAAGCCGCTTTTCAAAATGGTCACGCTCGGACAGAATACCGTGCTCAACACCGATAAGCAGCTTTACGAGTTCATGCGCGGACATATCAGGGAGTTCAACGGTCACCGGCTTTTCGAGCTCCCCTCACTGCTGAAAATAGACAAGGAGCTCCGCAGATACGGGCATACGCTCACTCCGACCTTTCATATGTTCATGCCTGACAAGCTCGTTCCGCCGAAAGGTGATCACAGCGTGAAGTGGTTCTTCGACCGCGAGATAGACCAGTTCTATGGCGATGAGCGCTTCCCTAACGCAATATGTCCCGAATTTGACCCCAACCGCCCCGACAGGATAGTCGTCTGCGCATACGACGGCGACAGGATTATGGGCATGGCAGGCTGCTCCGAGGACGCTCCGCACTGGCAGCAGATAGGTATCGACGTTATGCCGGACTACCGCTCGCGCGGGCTCGGGACTTTCCTCGTCTCGCTCATAGCTGAGAAAATAACAGAGCACGGCGATATCCCTTTCTACGGCGCCGCTGTCGCCAACTACCACTCGTGGAACATCGCGATAAACTGCGGGTTCCGTCCCACTTGGGTGGAAATAAGCTCAAAACCAGTGGAATAAAAACCGCCTTATAAGCAAAAAAGCCATAAAGAAGTTTTGACTTCTTTATGGCTTTTTCTAAGTGAATAATGAATAGTGAAAAAAGAAGAAA
>DEDQ01000040.1 GCA_002350065.1 Ruminococcus flavefaciens | reverse complement strand
AGACCGTACCATGCCATGTACATGAGTGTGAGCTGTCCGTCGTACTTTCTGCGTTTTGACCAGAATGCGAGGAGTGCGAATCCGAGCAGGCACCACACTGATTCATAGAGGAAGCAGGGGTGAACGGGCTTGTCCCAGAGCATTTCAAGTCCGCTCTCGTACATATCTCCGCCTATCTGCATGGAGTTGTTGATAGAGCGCTGTATCGTGCCGCCGGTCATACCGAGGAAGAAATCGGTATTTGTACCGAAAGCCTCCTGATTGACGAAGTTGCCCCAGCGTCCGATTCCCTGACCTATGAGGAAACCGATAACCGTGACATCGAGCATGGGGAGCACCTTTACCTTGCGTATCTTACAGATTATGAACCCGACCAGTATCGCGCCTATAAGACCGCCGTATATGGCAAGTCCGCCGTTTCGAGTATTGATCATAGCTTTCAGGGTCTCGCCGACGGAGCCTTTTTTGTAGTCATCGAGATTAAACAGGACGTAGTAGAGCCTTGCGCCGACGATACCTCCGATAACACCGCCGATAACGGCGTCAACGGCTCTGTCGGAATCAATGCCGAACCTTTTCATTCGCGGGAAAACATAGAGTATCGCGAGGATAAGTCCGAGGGTGATGATGATGCCGTACCATTGGATATCAAGTCCGAATATCGTAAAAGCGGTCGGATTGATATGGAACTTCCAGCCGAGCTCGGGGAATTGGATATCGTATCTGTCGAGCATAGAAGTTTCTGTCATATGATTCGCCTTCCTTCTGCCACCGCCTATAAAAGAGCTGGCGGTGAAAAATAGATGATTGACCGCAAAACTGCGGAAATACAGCCTATTCGCACGAATAGGATAAATACATTATTATTATAACACAAACGGGAAAAAATTTCCATAGTTTTTTGAAAATTTTTTCATTGCGTGACAATGCGGATACAAAAACTGCCGGATATGAATATCCGGCAGTTTGCTGATTCATGGCATAGACATGGAATAGAGCTTTTTGAAGTCAGTTGGAGTGCAGTGTTTTATCTCCTTGAATATTCTGTTGAAGGTAGTAAGGCTCTTGAAGCCGGAGCGCATAGCTACCTCTGTTATGGGGATATTCGGGTCAAGCAGGAGATTTTCAGCAGCTCTTGTGCGGCGTGCGTTGATGTACTGAAGGTACGACATAGAGTTGTACTGCTTGAAGATGCGTGAGAAGTGATACTTGCTGTATCCGGCGACGTTTGCGAGCTGGTCGAGCGAGATATCGTACATATAATTGGCGTCTATGTATTTCATAACAACGCTGAATTTCTCGGTATACTCGTCAATTTTGCCATCGTCGCAGTCGAGCGAGTTCTTGCTCTGCTCGAGGTGATACTCGCGGACGGCTATAAGAAGCTGTAAAAGCAGCGAGTATATCTTGATGTCCGAGAGCTCATTCTTGACACTGTAGAGCTCGAAAATGTCGAGCATGATCTTTTTCGCGAGCACCTGAAGCTCCTTGTTGTACTCGGGAGTAATGAGCAGGGGAGCGTTAAGGCTTCGCATGAGCGGCTCGAGAGCAGGAAGATCACCGAGTATAGCGTTATCGCACTGGAAAATGAGTCTGCGTCCGGGGATAGCCGGCATACCGTGGAGCTCTCCCGGAGGTATGATTAGAACCTCGTTCTCATTGAAAGTGAAATCAGTTTCGCCGACAACAACGGTATAGTAGTTTTTCAGCGGCATGATTATCTCTATTTCCTTGTGCCAATGAGTGGGGTAAGCCTCAGTCTGGACGTTGTCATACAGCATAACAGAGCGTTTGCTGTCGTATTCTACAGTTTCGTAGTCACCTGATAGATGTTTGATCATAATTATCCCTCACCGAAAATTGCGATTGATCGTATTATTTTTTGATTGCCTCTAAGCATTTTGTGTTTGTGATTCGTGCAGATATACACAAGATTTCCCATATCCTATATAAATATTATAGTATATTTTGCAGTATTTGTAAATACATAAAGTTGAACTTTGTTAGAATATAACAAAACGTCTGCGCAATTTTTGGGCATTAAACATAGTCAGAGGAACTGACCATATCCCGCAGGGGCAGATAGTGTTAAAAAATAGTATTATTATATTGCACTGTTTTAAACAGACATATACATATTATATAATACATTTTGCTATAAAAAAACAAAGATATTGACATTTACTTTTTTTGCGTGTAGAATAATATATAGGGACGTTTCAGGTCCTTATTTTACGACTTGTTTAAAAATAAAAACAAAAATAGAAAGTCGTCGTGTAGAATAAAAGAGAATCAAAAAGGGTGGTATAATGGTATTCAGCAGCTTGGAATTTTTGTTTATATTCCTCCCTGCATTTATGCTGGTATACGGACTTGTTCCGAAAAAATATAAAAATGCAACGATTTTCGCCGGAAGCGTGATCTTCTACAGCGTCGGAGCAATAAGCAGACCTGTTTATATCCTGCTTTTTCTCCTGACTATCCTGTTCAATTTCATAATCGGCGAGTTTATTTATAATTTCCGCAAGGCGAGCAAGCTATGGCTTACGGTCGGTATCGTTTTCAATTTCTGGTGGCTTATATTCTTCAAGTACACCGGATTCCTGTTCGAGAATATCAACGCGCTCTTCCATGCGCATCTTCCTGTAAAGGACATTATCCTTCCGATAGGCATAAGCTTTTACACCTTCCAGAGCGTCTCGTACCTCATAGACGTTTACAGGCGCAGGGCAAGGGCTGAATCGAATTTCATCAGCTACGGCGCATATATAAGTATGTTTCCGCAGCTCATCGCCGGACCGATCGTAAAATTCAGGATAGTTTCGCGTATGCTTCGTCACAGAAAGCATACTGCGGCAATGATTGAGGAGGGACTCAAGACCTTCACTATCGGACTCGGCTTCAAAGTCCTGATAGCTAACCAGATAGGCGGCTTGTGGAGCGATATCGGCAACATCGGATTCCACAGCATATCAGTTCCGCTCGCATGGATGGGCATCATAGCATATTCATTCCAGCTCTATTTCGACTTCTGCGGATACTCCTACATGGCGATAGGACTTGGAAAGATCATGGGATTTGAGCTCCCGAAAAACTTCGATCACCCCTATATGTCGCTCACTATGGGCGAATTCTGGCGCCGCTGGCATATGACGCTCGGAATGTGGTTCAGGGAGTATATCTACATACCGCTCGGAGGAAGCCGATGCGGCAAGCTGAAAACGATACGGAATTATTTCATCGTCTGGGCGTTTACAGGCTTATGGCACGGTGCAAGCTGGAATTTCATCATCTGGGGAATGGTGCTGTTTGCACTTATTATGCTCGAACGCTTCGTTATCGGGAAATACCTTGAGCGCTTCAAGGTGCTCGGACACCTCTATATGCTGTTTGTGATACCGCTGACATGGCTGATTTTCGCCGTTACTGATATCAGCCAGCTCGGAGTTTACTTCTGCCGTCTGCTCCCGTTCATACCTCAGCAGACTTACCCCGTGCTCGAACACGATTACCTCAAATATCTTGGCATATACTGGAAATTCTTCCTCGCGGGAGCAGTTTTCTCGACTGACCTTCCGGAGCGCATATATAAAAAGATAAAGGATACGATAGCGATAAAGCTCGTATTGCTCGCGGTATTCTGGCTTTCAGTTTACTGTATCTACAAGGGAATGAACGACCCCTTCATGTATTTCAGATTCTAAGGAGAAAACCTTCACTATGAATAGATTCAAACAGTCCGCCTACACAGTTCTTCTCGCTGCGACCTGCTTTGTAGCGTCTCCGCTCATTTTTCACCAGATATGGAAGTCGAGCTCTGATGCTAAGAAGCAGACACAGTCTCCGCCGCTCGTGGTAAAGACCGAGGGCAGGCTCTCAGCCGACAGCTCGGTAATTGACAAGGTACAGGAGCATACAATGGGTCCGGTTGATATAATTACGACCGAGGCAGATGATAATCCCAAGCCGATGATCGTGACCACCGCAGCAGATACCACCAATTCCGAAGCAAAAAAACAGCCCGAGCTCTTCGTCACAAGCGACCCGTCATATTTTGATGACGCGCTCTTTATCGGAGACTCGCGAACAGTCGGCATAAAGGAATACGGCACCTTCAAAAACTCAGTCTTCTTCTGCGAGCCGGGATTCTCGGCGTGCAGGATAGACGAAGCCAAGGTTGGAGGAAAATCGCTTGACGATATCCTTACCGACGGTAAATTCGGCAAGATCTATATAATGCTCGGTATCAACGAAGTCGGCAACGATTTCGAGTACACGCTCGGAGCCTATCGTTCGCTTGTTGAAAAGGTCATGGAGAAGCAGCCGGAAGCTCTTGTTTTCCTTCAGGCGAACCTCCACGTTTCGGCTTCTGCCGAGGACAAGGTCATCAATAACAGCGGGATAAACTCGCTCAATAATGCGATAGCAACTCTTGCGGACGATAAACGCGTATTCTATATCGACATAAATGAGCTCTACGACGACGACCACGGAGCTCTGAACGAGGGCTATACCTCCGATGGCGTTCACCCTGTAGCGATGTATTATACTCAGTGGTGTGAATGGCTCTGCACAAAGACCGTTCCCGTTCCCGAGCCGGAAACTACTGCTCCGGCGACAGCTGCTTCTACAGAGGCTTCGTCCGAATCCGCAACAGAAGCTTCCACAGAAAAGACCGAACACGTTTCGACTGATTGATTTGCCCCGAAAGGAGAGATCACCATGAAAACAAAAGCCATTGCTCTTATTGCTGCATTAGGTCTTGTTGTCTCGCTTGCATCGTGCGAAAGCCAAAAGGAAACTGCGAGCTCTTCAAAGCCTGAAACGACCACAGCCGCTTCAACGACACTTCCGCGCACCGAGCCTACGCTCACAAAGTGTCAGTATTATAATTCGTTAGAGCCCGATGAAGTCACAGCTTCGCTCACTCTCGAGCAGAAAGCGGCTCAGATGGTGCTCCCGCAGATCAGGTCCGTATCAGAGGAGGATATGGAGCTCTACGATTACGGCGGAATCCTCTCTCAGAAGGACTATTACAACGCCGAGGAGTGGCGTGAGACTATCAAGAGCTATCAGCAGAGCGCAGTTGATTCTCCTGCCGGCATACCTTTCATCTACGGTCAGGACGACGTTCACGGCGTGAATTACTGCTCGGGAACTGTTATCTTCCCGCATAATATCGGTCTCGGAGCCGCGAACGACGAGGCACTCATGTATCAGGCCGGACTTATCACAGCCGATGAGGCAAAGCTCTGTCATATGCTCTGGAACTTTGCTCCCTGCGTTGCTCAGTCCGTTGACCCTCGCTGGGGACGTACCTACGAGAGCTACGGCTCTGACCTCGAGATCATCAAGAACCTGAGCACGGCGTATACAAAGGGACTTGTCGACGGCGGACTTATCGCCTGCACAAAGCATTTCATCGCTGACGGAAATGTCGGATTCGGCACAGGTGAAGATTCTGATACAAAACGACTTATCGACCGCGGAGACGCTTCTCTTTCAGAGGCTGAAATAGAAGAGCTGATGAAGGTATACAAGGCTCAGATAGATTCCGGAGCACAGACGATCATGATAAGTCATTCTTCACTCAACGGCGTGAAAATGCATGAAAACGGCAAGTATATCAAGCGTCTCAAAGAAGAATACGGATTCGAGGGATTCATAGTCAGCGACTGGAATTCCGTTCAGAACACCTCTGGCTCGACTTATGAAGAGCAGGTCATCAATGCTGTAAATGCGGGGATAGATATGCTCATGGAGGTCGATGACTTTGAAAAAGCAAAGAAGATAATCATATCCGCAGTTGAAGAGGGTAAGATATCAGAGGACAGAATTGACGATGCAGTTACGCGTATAATCCGCGTGAAGCAGAATGCTGGAGTATTTGATGACCCGTTCTGCGAGAAGCTTGAAACTGTCAAGACCGAGACAGGCTCTGACGAATACCGTGACGTCGCGGAGCAGCTTGTTGAGGAGAGTCTTGTCCTCCTTAAAAATGACGATAATATACTCCCTTTCAAGGAGGGCGCGAAGATTTATATAACAGGTCCCGCGGCTGATAATGCTCAGGCGCAGTGCGGCGGCTGGACGGTCGACTGGCTCTCAAGCCCCGAAAAGGATATCGAGGGCGTTACAACTATTCTTGAAGGCTTCAGACAGAAGGCAGAGGAGTACGGCATAACGGTCCTCACAGATGAGGACGATGCTGATGATGCGGACGTAGTTCTCCTTGCAGTAGGCGAAAAGAGCTATGCTGAGTGGCTTGGTGATTCCGAGGATATGTCGCTTCTTGGTGAAATGGCTCTCACGGGCAATTTTAACTCGATAAAGAAAGTAGAAAAGCTTGGAAAGCCTGTCGTTACCTGCATAGTTGCCGGCAGACAGGTCATCATCGACAAGGACGACTATGATTCGTGGAACAGCGTTGTTATGTGTTACCTTCCTGGCTCGGAGGGACAGGGTATTGCTGACGTACTCTGCGGAGGCTCTGACTTCAAGGGCAAGCTCCCGAGTCCGTGGTACAGCTCGACAGACCAGATAGGCACGGACAAATGCTGGTTCAAAGCCGGAACAGGTCTTACATATCAATAAGAAGCCACATCGCGGCGATAAGTTTATAATATATTTGCGAAGCGGATACAACGATCATTCATTCTTCACTTAGAAAAAGCCATAAAGAAATTTTAAATTTCTTTATGGCTTTTCGTTTATGAGTGTATTATTTTTATAGTCTGAAAAGCTGCTCGCTGTGGAGCGGGTCGAATTTCCTGAGAACGAGCTTGCCGTGGGAAACTTCAAGCACTCTTCCGTCGTTGTCCTTGGCAGGAGAGAGCGTGAACAGTCCGTTATGCCGGTGAGCGGCGTAGAAGACCATGTTTGTAACGTTTACCTTTGAATCAGGTGAGGGGTTCACGCCGTGTAGAGAAATACCCTTTCCGGTCACTTTGATAGTGAGGGGCGCTGTTCCCTTCAGGAGCTTGCAGCCGGAGCCGTTGGTGATGAAATGAGCCTTTCTCTCGGGAGTTGTCAGGTCCTCATAGAATCTGAGCAGCAGTGCAGCAACGATACGTTCAGTCCGCAGGAGATGCTCCTTAACAGCGTCGAGCGGAGCGGTCTGTACAGCAGTTAGACCTCCTGCCGTCTCGAGGACTATCTTATTCAGGTCATCTGCGAAGCTCTCGCGTGACTTGAATATCTCCGGGAGCTTATCCGGCAGCTGCTCGGGCACGAGCTCAGGGTATATTGCTTCGGCGAGGTCCTCATAAGCTTTGTGGAAGCCTCTGCCGAAAGAGTAATAGGTCATAGAGGCTGTATGCGGCAGGCAGCACATATCCGAGAGCATATGAACGGCTCTGCCGAGGAATTTTCCGCACATATCCATGTATCCGGCGCGCTGCATAGTCAGCGCCATGGTGTAGTCCTCCTCGAACATGGTACGTGCGCTTTTGGTATATCTTTTTATGCCGTTGCGGTAGTAGGTGTTCACAGTCGGAAGCTCCCTGCCGCTGAGGCTGAGTGCGCAGTAGTAATGTCTGCCGGCACCGTTTTCGTAGTCACCTTTTCTGTCGGGGCGTTTGGCGTATGGCATGAGATTCTTCATGATAGGGGCGAAGAACTCTTCTGTTTCGGGACATATATTTTTCAGGATTATAAGTGACCTGAGAAGCAGGGTACGGTGAACGCATTTAGGTTCAGAATCCCTTTCGGACAAAAACTTTTTCGCCATTTCGCGCAGTTGTTTTGCAGAGTCTCTTAAAGCGCTCATAGCAGCTCCTTTCTATGACTGGAGGTCAGAAATGTTTTACTTATATGATAACACGTATCGGGAGAAAAATCAAGTACGCATCGTGTTTATTACTGGAGGTTTTTCTCATTAAGTGCGGTATAGAATCCCGAGGCTGCCTCTTCGAGCGAAGCCTTGTCGTACATCACGAGGTTGCAGGTGCTGAAGAAATCGTTGATAATGTCGTTATTTTCGAGAACGGGGTCCATTTCCCTGAGCTTATCATTCGAGTTCATCATCTCTGAAGCTTCGTACTGCAAACCGCTGAGCATACCTTTTTTATCAAGGGTATTCAGGGCTGTCTGACTTATGGGGATACCCTTTTCGACTCCCTGAAGCTGAGCCATATCCTTGCTGTTGAGCAGGAAATTGAGCAGAATAGCCGCTTCCTTCGGGTGGTCGGTGTTCTTGCTGATAGCGTAGAGGGTCGCGGGCTTTTCGTACCAGCCTGTGCCGCTGCTTTCGGGAGTGAAAGCGGTATAGTCCGCAGCAATGACCTCATCGCCGTTCTTCTGAGTTGAGTCGAAATAGTTTATCGCATCGCTGACCCATGCGACAGCTCCGGCGTATTCGCCTTTTTCGATGTTGACCTTCTTGAAGTTCTCGATTTGCGGAATGACCTTTTTATCGACCATTCGTATATAGAAATCGACAGCAGTTTCCCAGTCTTTTTCAGTAAAGGCGAAATTTCCCTTATCATCGAGGATAGTTTTGCCGTTTTTCTGTTCGGTGTAGGTGATGCAGTAGAGCCAGATAGCCTTTGAAGCTCCGGAGAGGGGATAGATATTATCCTTGCTGAGCACGTCTGCACTCTTGAACAGAGCGTCCCATGTGACGGGGACTTCAAGTCCGTGCTCCTCGAAAATGGACTTGTTTATGTATACAGTTTCGGCGTTCATAGCGATAGGGACAGCGTTGAGGATGCCGTTTCTTGTGCCGTAGCTTAGGATTTCGTCGGGGAAGCTGGAGAGGTCCACGTAATCCGAGACCTTGCTGAGGTCATAGTAACCCGTGCCGTCAGCCGAGAACTGACCCAGCCAGCCGACATTTATCTGCATAACGTCAGCCTCGGTATCGGATATCATGCGAATTCGGCTTCTTGCCTCATATCCTGACCATTCCGAATAGCTGCATTTCACCTTTATATCGGGGTGCTGCTGCTTGAAGAGCTCAACAGCCTCGAGAGTGTACTCGTTTCTGCTGTCGTTGCCCCACCACGAGAGAGTTATCTCGGTCTGTTCGTGCTGAGATGTTACGATCTGTTTATGCCCGCAGCCACATTCGAGGATAAGGGCGAGCGCAGCCGCTGAGGCGGCTATTCTGCTGAAGGTTTTCATTTGTCAGCCACCTCCGTATCATCATTTTCGTAGAATGAATAGGTATCCTTGCCTTTATGCTTGGATTTGTAGAGAGCCTTGTCCGCAGCCGAAAACAGAGCCTCAAATGTCTTGCCGTCCGAAGGGAACATTGCAACACCTATACTTACCGAGACCTTGTAGGTGCCGTCCTCGCCGGTGTAGTTTTCGCCGAAGGTCCGGCAAAGCGACTGACATTTGCTGATGATGAAGTCCTTATAATCAGTTTCATTGCCGGAAGGGATACTGTTCACGAGAACACAGAACTCGTCTCCGCCGACTCTGCCGATGAAGTCCTCGTTTGAGAATTCCGCACGGAGGATACTTCCAGTCTTAGCAAGGACTTTATCGCCGTATGCATGACCTAGAGAATCGTTGATACCCTTGAAGTTGTCAAGGTCGAGGAGTATCATTGCGTGCTCAGCTCCGTCCGAAGCCGAGGTGATGAGCCTTGCCGAGGATTCGCTGAATGCCTGTTTGTTGAGAATGCCAGTGAGCTGGTCGTTGGTAGCTCTTGTATTGAGAAAAGCGACAGCCTGTTTTACCGGCTCGGTCATCTTTATTGAGAAAACGGCGCACATAAGCATCGCAACGATAGCGGCTATAGCTCCTACCATGAAGATAAAGAGGCTCATGTCATTCTTTTCCCTGAGAATGATATCAGTCGGGATAGAGCATATTATGTACCATTCCTCGCCGCAAGAGCTTACTGAAACGAGATAATTGTCGTCCATAACAGAAGCCGAGGTCTTACCCTTTACACGTTCGAGGATAGGTGTGGGCAGAGGTTTTCCGGATTCTTCTTTTCTTGAGGAATAGAGGATATTGTAATCCTTGTTTACAAGGCGGATATCCATATCGTCCAGGGTCTCGGGGTTGTCAAATACGGATTCGAGCTCGCTTGTGTAGAAGGACAGCACAAGAAGAGCGTTGTCGTGGACACGCTTTACGTAGTAAATCCTTTTGAAATTGTCCTGATAACCTGCGCACCAGCCGTCGTTAGTTCTCTGACGGGTTATCATGGTGCTCAGCTCCTCAAACATACGGTCACCGAATAGTGAAGATGTGCCGTTTGATATTTTTCCTACGGTGCGGTTATTTCTGTAGACGATACCGTAATCGACGAAATTCTCCATAATGCAAAGACTGTAGAGCTTCTCTGTGATAGCCTTTTCAGTATTGAGAGCTTCGTACTCGTCGTTGTTTGGGTCAGTAGCGTCGTAAGTATAAGTTTTCTCCTCGCTGAAGGCGATAGTTCCGAGAGATTCCATACGGGCGAGGTAGCTGTTCATATTTAGTTTCATCTGCACATCGAGTGACGACGACATTGAAACGACCTTGTCCTGAAGCACGTTATCGGTCTTTTTAATAGCGAGATTAGTAACAGTGAGTATAACGATAACGATTATCACCGCATAGCCAATGACCATTGAGAACAACTGACGGTTGACCTTTTGCGGGCTTGCAATACTATTATCCCCTTTAGACATTTTTTTCTCCTTTTATCTGTAGAATTTTCCTGTAATATACACTAAAAGATTAATTTATATACATTATACCATTTTAAAGAGAAAAAATCAATATATATTATGTTAACGGCAGCTGCTTTTTAGATAAAAAAATCCCGACTGCAAATGCAGTCGGGACAAATAAACTTATTGGCTGAGCTCGGGAAGGGACGTAATAAGTCCGGCGTCGAGCTTCTGTATAGCGAGAGCGTCCATACCGGTAATTCCGTCACCGGGATTGAAGCAGTCAGCGTTCTTTTTGCCGGTCTCGGAGAGAGCATACTTGTCGCGGTTTCCGAGGTACTGAAGGATAGTTACAGCATCGGCAACGGTTACGCTTTTGTCTTCATTGGCATCACCGAGGAGTACCTTATCGGCAGTTGAGGTAGTAGTAGTTTCAGTTGTGGTCGTTTCAGAAGTAGTTGTAGATGTTGTTGTTACTGTTGTGGTAGTAGTCGTCGTTGTAGTGGTAGTCGTGGTAGTTGTCGTAGTTGTGGTTGTTGTTGTTGTTGCAACTGGTACAGAGTCAACGAATACGGTATAGTTGATGCAGTTGCCGTTCATTCCGTTCTGACCGAGCTCTACCTTCTCGCCGCCGTTGAAGGTCTTTTTGTAGACGCTGAATCTGACTTCGTTGCTGGAAGCGGCAGTCATGGAAGTTTTCTCGTAGCTGCTGAGCCATGCGGGAACGTTTCCGGCGTCCTCGACTCTTGTATCGACGAGGACGAAAACGTCGATGTTTTCGCTTGCAGTGAACTCAGCGAGGTCGGCGAATGTATTCTTGGAGTTGCAGGCAGTCATGATAGCTTCCTTGCCTCTGAGGGATTCAGGGAGCTCGGTATAGGTGAAGTCTCTGTCGCCGTAGATGAGAGAGCCGATGTCGGAGGACTTTGAGAGCTGCCATGCGAGCATATTTTCTCTGTCAAGGACGTTGAGGTTCTTGATGTATTTGCCGCTTATCGGCTCGGGAGGAGTGTTGTTGAGCTTGATGTTGGGTCTTGCGGGGAGCTGAGCCTCTGTGCCGAGATAGAAGCTCGGATGCGGAGGCTGATTGTATGAGCTCTGCTGACAGCCGCACTGCATACGGTACTGCATATCGTGCATGAGAGTAGTCAGACGGTACTTGGTTTCGGTATTTGTACACCAGATACGGAGCTTGGAGTTGTCCTCTGTGCGGAGAATGAGCTCCTCGCGCCAGTCGCCGAAGAGATCGGCGGTGCAGCACGGAACAGCCTTTGTGCCATTGTTTGAAGCGCATCCAGTAGCCTTGAGGATATTATGTATATCGGTAGTTGATGACATCTCATCGATGTAGATATCGTTGAGAATTTCGCGTTCGAGGTCGCCGTCCCAGTAGATGAGGAAGTTCATCGCAGGAACTTTCGAGCCAATCTTCTGACCTGCCGCATTGTAGAGCGAATTTGCAGGCCTTGAGCCCCAGAATTCAGCGCCGGGATTGCTTGCGAGAACGTTGTCAGCGCAGCAGCGGCCGGT
>DEDQ01000030.1:403-2715 GCA_002350065.1 Ruminococcus flavefaciens | reverse complement strand
AGGTCATACTTTATCTGATAAACGGCATTATCACAGCTCCGGCAATCATGATACCTGCGAGTGCGAGAATGATTATCCTCATCCATGTTTTCTTATTTGAGCCCATTTTTATCACCTCTTAGTGTCTTTTTTTCATGCGCTTTTTGCGGTTGGGGATATAGTCGCCGAAGATGTCGTTCTTCTGCTTTCCCTTGTATGCGGACTTTCTGCGGTCGGGTCTGCCCGAGCCCTTGCGGAATGGCTTTTCCCTGCGGTCGCTCTTGTGGTCGCTGCCGGTGTAGAGTCTGACCTCGACCGGATGACCGTTTATCTTCATCGGGTTTGTGCTGTCGAGGATATAGTCGGTCTCGGCTTCGGGGACTTCAACGGTAGTGTGGCTGTCGTAGATGTCTATCTTGCCGAAATCCTGACCGGACATTCCTGTTGCGTCGACGAGTGCTCCGAGGATAAAATTCGGAGCTATACGCTTGTTTCTGCCGATGCTGAGGTCTATGCGGACCGTTTTTGCTCCGCTTCTGCTGCCCTTTTTGAGAGGACGCGGCATATCGAATTCGGGGAGATGAGCGAGCTCTGAGCTGAGCTTTGCTCCGATGAGCCTTGCGGCTATCTCGCGCGGGTCGATGCCCTTGCCGGCGAGCCTGTCGATTATTTCGTAGGCGGAGTGTTCGGGACGCTCTTCCATATTTGCTATCTCGTGCATGAGAGCGTCGGTCTTGAGCTTGGCGATGTCAGCCTTGTTCGGGAGCGGGAGCTCGTTTATCTCAGCCTTGGTGTAGCGGGCGATGTCCTTGAGGTCGTACATCTGGCGTCTGCCGGTGATGAGAGTGTAAGCCTTGCCCTCGAGACCGGCTCTTCCGGTACGTCCTATGCGGTGGATATAGTATTCGTTGTCCTGCGGGAGGTCATAGTTGAATACCATGTCTATGCCGCTCACGTCGATACCTCGGGCGGCGACGTCAGTTGCAACGAGAATGGCTGTAGTGCGGTTCTTGAAGCTGTTCATCACCTGAGTACGCTGTATCTGCTTGAGGTCTCCGTGGATTCCGGCGGCGCGGAAACCGCTCTTGACGAGCTCCTCAGTGAGTTCGTCGACCATTTTCTTGGTGTTGCAGAAGACCATTGCCGAATCCGGCGAATATGCCGCGAGAAGGAGCTTCAGCGCATCAGTCTTTCTGCCCATTGCGACCTGAAAATAGAACTGCTGTATCAGCTCGACGGTTTTCTGCGAGGACTTTATCTTGATGTGGACTGGGTCATGCTGGAATTTTTCGGTTATCGCCATTATCTCAGGAGGCATCGTAGCCGAGAAAAGCACGGTCTGACGCTCTTCCGGAACGTTTGTGAGGATCTCCTCGATGTCCTCGCGGAAGCCCATGTTGAGCATCTCGTCCGCCTCGTCGAGTATGACTGTGCGGAGGTTATCGAGCCGGAGAGTTTTTCTGCGGATATGGTCCATAACTCTGCCGGGAGTTCCGATTACGATGTTTGCGCCGCGTTTGAGCTCTTTTATCTGCTTCTCCATGCTTGCGCCGCCGTAAACTGCGGATATCTTCACGCTCTGCTTGAACTTGGCGAATTTGCGGAGCTCCTCACACGCCTGCATAGCGAGCTCGCGGGTGGGGCAGAGTATGAGCACGGCGGTGGAGCGTTTGTCGTCGTCGGTAATGCTCTCGACCGCGGGAATGCCGAATGCGGCGGTCTTGCCGGTGCCGGTGTTGGAACGTCCAACAACGTCTTTTCCCTGTAAAAGCAGGGGAATGCTCTGCTGCTGTATCTCTGTCATCTCCTCAAAGCCGAGCGCCTCGACCGAGCGGAGTATCTCCTGTGAAAGATTCAATTCGTTAAACTGCATACTTATCCTTTCTCTTGCCTTTTGATTATCCATACAAAATTATCATATCATAAATCTGCTTCTGCGTCAAGGATTATTTCTGCTGCGGGAGAGCGTTCTTCGGCTGAGAGGTGAGGGCTCATTTTAATTAAACGATTATGCGACTTTGGATATTTTGCACAAACAACGTTAAAAATTCGAGCTGAAACTCGGGGTCAAACCGTAGAATAATTACCGAAATTTGTCTTTTTGTACAAAAATTATATTTAACAGAAAACGATTCTTGCTTTTTTGAAGTAAATATGCTATAATTTTATTGATGTATTCATTTTTTCTTAAAAAACATCGGAGTGATATATATGAAATTGATCAAGTGTCCGGAAGGACATGGCTACGATGCCGAAAAATTCCAGAGCTGTCCTCTCTGCGCTAAAAGCAAACCGGTTCTGAAAAAGGCAAAGATAGTCAAGCTTAAACCAGT
>DEDQ01000030.1:0-255 GCA_002350065.1 Ruminococcus flavefaciens | reverse complement strand
GACTAAGCCGGAAGCAAAGGCTGTTCCCGCACCTGAAAAGGCAGAGACTAAGCCGGAAGCAAAGGCTGCTCCCGCGCCTGAAAAGGTTGAAAAGAAGCCAGAGAAAAAGCCTGATACAAGGCATTTCCCTGAGCCGAAGAAAAACGACATAATGCCTGATATTCAGCTTTCGCCTGTTCCGGAAAGGTCTGAGAAGAAACCGGAAGCGAAGCCTGCTCCTGCGGCTGAAAAAGTCGAGAAGAAACCGGAGGCTAA
>DEDQ01000036.1 GCA_002350065.1 Ruminococcus flavefaciens | reverse complement strand
TCGCAGGTTACCTGATATGAACCGTAAGTTTACGGCTCGGTAGCCCACAGATTCCGCTAAGGGAAGCACTCTAAAGGGCGGCTTTGCTTTTACGGTAATAAAGACGGGCGGATAATATCCGCCCATACAAAAATGTTGATATACCAAAAACGTGTAGGGGCTGATGCCCACATCAGCCCGTAAACACATGATAAGGTATTTGAGTGGGGCGATGCCTGCATCGCCCGCGAATTTTGTTTTATATTCAGTTCAATGCCAATAAAAAAGACGCCTTTAGGCTGCTCTCCTTAGCGNNAAAGCGGGCTACCGAGCCGTAAACTTACGGTTCATATCAGGTAACCTGCGAAATCGGCTAAAGGGACACCCTTTCGGCGTCTTTTAATTATTCAGCTTTTTCCGGTTCTTCTTTCTTTTCGGGAGCTGCTATCTGAGCGACAGAGCAGCCTGCAAGAGTCCAGAACATCGGCGCAAATGCGGTGTTGCTGCAGCCGATGAAGAATATCAGCATTCCTCCAAGTGTGAGGACGAATATGCACTTCCTTCTCCAGTCGCCCGCTTTGGAGTTCTTATAGCCGATGAAAAGCACCGGCAGAAGCACTGCGATAAGCGCTATTAGCGAGGGAACTCCGCGTGTTGCGGCTGTGTAGAGATACTCGTTGTAGACCTTGTCGAATGTGCCGGAGTTCTGGATCACCACGCTTTCAACGGAGACTTCTCCATCCTCCGGAACATAGTCGCCGTAGGTGTAAAGCTGCGGGAAAACGAGCTGGTCGGGACCTGTTCCGGTGAGCTTGTGCTGCGAGATGATGTTTGAGGTCTTGCGGTTGAGCGTATAGTAGACATCGTAGGTGTCGTCAATATCGACCTTCTTCGAGTCGGGAGCACCCGATGCGGAAACTCTGTAGTAGGCATCGGCAAACCAGAGGATACGTCCGTCATAGAGCCTGTAGCTGTCGAGAGTTCCGATGATGCCGGAGTTGACGATTAGTACGGCTGCTGCTGCGGGAACTATAACTGCAAGCGGCGCGAGCAGATTTGCCTTGTTCACCTTGGCTGCGAAGACTATGACAACTGCGGCAATGACTGCGAAAGCAGCTCCGCATATGCCGATGAATGAGTATGTGAACATCATCACGAATGAGAAAAGACAGGCGGAAGCAATGTATATGAGCTTCTTTGCCTTTTCCTTAGTGCAGACAAAGGCGATGAGTGCGGCGGTGAGCGATAAGGTAAGCGTCATTGCGAGAAAGAGCGGTGACTGTGAAAGCCCTGCTGCGGCATTTGCCTGTATTTCGAGCGCAATCATGCGGAAGTGGCTCAGCTTGCCTGTGATTATCTGGATAAGTCCGAAGACTGAGTTGAGGATACCCACTCCGACAAGTCCGTTTATAACGGTGCTGAAAGCCTTATCCCTGCGCAGTGAGGCGGCTGTTATGAAGAAGCAGCCGTAAAACGCGATAGCGAGAAGTCCCTCGCCTCTGCCGTTGTATCCGTATAGTGAGATGCCTTTGTCGAATGAGTTTATCAGCGATATCACGCCCCATGCGAGCATTGCTCCGAATGCACACGCTGGGAAGATCAGCTTGCCGCTGATGTATTTCTTCATCAGTGCGATTATCGCGATTATCATGCATATAACGCCTGACACTGCGAGTCCGGCGGCTGAGAGCACATACAGTCCGCTGTCGTGTGCGATGACCGGTATCGCAGTTGCGACGGAGGTCGTGAACAGTGCTGAAAGCATTCCGAATGAAGCCATTTTCGCGTATTTTTCCTCTGTCAGGTTGAGGATAAAGTTTGATTTTTCGCTTGAATTGAAAAGCTGTTTAGCCATGACAGCACCTTTCTTTCATATAGTATCTGATAAAACAAAGCTGCGGACGGGCTACGTCCGCAGCTGACTGCTTATTTAGCGTAGTCAGTAACTCTGCTCTCGCGAATGAGATTGACCTTGATCTGACCGGGATAGTCCATTTCGGTCTCGATCTGCTGGGCGATCTGTCTTGCGACGAGTACCATTTTTTCGTCGTTGATAACTTCGGGAACGACCATGATGCGGACTTCACGTCCTGCCTGAACTGCGAAGCACTTCTCAACGCCCTCGTAGGAGGTGCATATCTCCTCAAGCTTCTGGAGACGTTTGATGTAGCTTTCGTAGTTTTCGCTCCTTGCGGCGGGTCTTGCAGCAGAGATAGCGTCGGCAGCCTGAACGATGCAGGCGATGACTGTTCTGGGCTCGACATCGTTGTGGTGAGCCTCGACAGCGTGGATTATCACGGGATTCTCGTTGTACTTCTTACATACGTCAACACCGATCTGAACGTGCGAGCCTTCGATCTCGGAGGTAAGAGCCTTACCGATATCGTGGAGGAGTCCGGCGCGTCTTGCAACGTTTGCGTCAACGCCGAGCTCGGAGGCGAGCACGCCGCAGAGCTTAGCGACCTCGATAGAGTGGTCGAGAACGTTCTGTCTGTAGCTTGTACGGTATTTAAGACGTCCGAGGAGCTTGATGAGCTCGTGGTTAAGACCGTGAACATTGGTCTCGATAACGGCTCTTTCGCCCTCCTGCTTGATGCGGTACTCTACCTCGCGGCGAGCCTTATCGACCATTTCCTCGATGCGTGTCGGGTGGATACGTCCGTCAGCGATGAGCTTTTCAAGCGCGATCCTTGCGACCTCGCGGCGTATCTGGTCGAAGCATGAAAGGGTGATAGCCTCGGGAGTGTCGTCGATGATGAGGTCAACACCTGTGAGTGTTTCGAGGGTACGGATATTTCTTCCTTCCCTGCCGATTATCCTGCCCTTCATTTCGTCATTGGGCAGGGGAACGACTGAAACGGCGGCTTCTGAAACCTGATCTGCGGCTACCTTTGCGATAGCGAGCGAGATATAGCTTCTTGCCTTTTCGTTGCACTCGTCCTTGAGGAGCTGCTCATACGCCTGTACCTTTACGGCTTTTTCGTGTACGAGGTCGTCCTCGAGTGTGCTGAGGATATATTCCTTAGCCTGATCTTTAGTGAATTCTGAGATCCTCTCGAGAATATCCATCTGAGACTTCTTTATCTGCTCAGCCTCCTTGAGTTTTTCGTCGGCACTCTTTATCCTCTGATTGAGAGTATCCTCTTTTTTCTCAAGGTTATCGGTTTTCTTATCGAGATTTTCCTCTTTTTGCTGCATACGTCTTTCCTGACGGGACAGCTCTGCTCTGCGATCCTTGATCTCCTTATCCGCCTCACTGCGGAGCTTATGTATCTCATCTTTAGCTTCGATGAGGGCGCTTTTCTTTTTATTATCCGCGTCCTTTTCAGCATCCTCGACAATGCGGGCAGCCTGCTGCTCAGCCGAGCCGACAATAGCCTCGGCGTCGTGCTTACGCTGCTCGATACCGGCGCTTACGCCTTTTTTGTAGAAAAGAGCGTATCCGATACCCACGCCCACGGCGAGAGCTGCGATGATGAGAGTTACAGCTATAACAGGATTCATACAGTGCATTACCTCCTTTTTTAGAATTTAGTTTGTATCATAAAACTTAAATTACTACTTTTAAAGGCGGTAAATGCCGCATTATTTTATTCATTTGTAAAATATATTGATAAAAGTTCCCCAAGGGGAAATTCCCGAAATATTGGACATATAGTCCGTTATTTGTTCATATATCACATTATCCGCAGGAGTTTTTTGTATATATCACCGGGCGGAATGATTTAAAACAAAGCTGCAATTACTGCCAAAAAGTAATATTTCTGCAAATAAATACAACATAATTATTATACACTTTTTTTTAAGCTCTGTCAATAGAGAACCTGTCATTTATTGCTGCTGTGTTAAAAATAAATAATAAAACTAAAATCCTGAGGGGACTTTTTTCTGCGCCGAAACGTGTTTTTGTGAAAAAATGGTTGAATTTTTCTTTTGCATATGTTATACTATTAAGAGTATTGTTTTTTTCTAAAGATTATTAACAGTCAGGAGCAATGTTATGTTTAATACAGATCTATTAGTCACTCTTTCTCAGGCAGAGGTCGAAAATACCAACCTTTTCCCGTTCCCCTTCGGTATGCATATCACTTTTGCGGTGATATCCCTGCTCTTTTTCGTGTACAGGTTCTTCACCGACAAGAAGCCGTATCAGATAATTTTCGCCGTTGCGGTACCGCTCTCGCTCACGCTATGGGCTTCCGAGAGCAGAAAATGGTTCTATATCATCGGCGCAGTAGAGCTCGTATTGCTGCTCGCTGCATTCATTTCCACCTTCTTCTTCAAGAGCAAGCCCGAGGTAAAGACTGTTCCGGCAGCTCCGGCAGAGGCTGAGGCTCCTACCGCTGAGGAAGAAGCTCCCGCAGACGACAAGAGCGAGGAATAAGCCATGAAAATAGCAGTTCTCGACTGGTACACCGTAAGCGTAAGCGGCGATATCACTACCGAACAGCTTGAGCAGTTCGGCGAGGTGAAGGTCATCTCCCTCACAAAGCCGGAGGAGACTGCCGCCAATATCGGTGACGCTGATATCGTTCTCTGCAATAAGGTACTTATTAATAAGGAAGTAATGGACGCTTGTCCGAATATAAAGTACGTCGGACTTTTCGCTACCGGCTATAACAACGTAGATGTGGGATATGCCGCACAGAAGGGCATAACCGTCTGCAATGCGGGTCAGTATTCGACCAACGCAGTCGCTCAGCAGGTTTTCGCCTATATCCTCGACCGCTACAGCCGTATCCGTGACTACGACAGCGCTGTTAAAGCCGGCGAGTGGGAACGCTCTCCCGCATTTTCGTATTTCCCGATACCAACGGCTGAGCTTGCGGGTCAGACTCTCGCGATAGTCGGCTACGGCTCTATCGGCAGAAGAGTTGCCGAGCTCGGAAAGGCTTTCGGCATGGATATTGTCGTCAGCACGCGCACCAAGCCCGTAGATTGCCCGTACGAGGTGACTGACGTCCTCACAGCAGCTGAAAAGGCTGACGTTATAACCTGCCACTGCCCGCTCACCGAGCAGACAAAGGGACTTGTCAGCAGCGAGCTCCTCTCCGTGATGAAGCCGACTGCGACCCTTATCAATACCTCCCGCGGACCGGTCGTCAACGAGGCTGACCTCGCAGAGGCTCTCAACAGCGGGAAAATTGCTGCGGCATATCTCGATGTGCTCGAAAAGGAGCCGATGTCGCCGGATACTCCGCTTAAAACAGCTAAAAACTGCACCATAACTCCACATACCGCGTGGGCGGCTTATGAGACACGCCGCAGACTTGTTGATATCGTATGCGACAATATCAGGGCGTGGCAGAACGGTGCTCCCAAGAATAAAGTTAACTGAAAGAAGCATATAAATGAGAAATATTTCACAGAAAAAGCGAGTAGTCATCAAGCTCGGAACTTCTACCCTTGCTCATAAGACCGGCAAGCTCAATATCCGCCGCATGACTAACCTCGTCCGCGTTATCTCGGACCTGCATAATTCCGGCAGGGAGATAATCATGGTATCGTCGGGAGCTGTTGGCCTCGGCGCAGGCAAGCTCGGACTCCCCGAAAAGCCGAAGGATACCAGTATAAAGCAGGCTGTTGCTGCTATCGGACAGTGCGAGCTCAT
>DEDQ01000060.1:12000-12263 GCA_002350065.1 Ruminococcus flavefaciens | reverse complement strand
AAATATGACGACCTTGCCAGTCAATATGATGAACGCCTGACAGGCGGCTCCGGCAAGGGCTCTCACAACAAGAAGAAAAAGCATAAATAACAGGAGGATATTAAAATGGCACAGATAATCGACGGCAAAGCCGTATCAGCAAGCGTTAAAGAAGAAGTAAGAGCTGAGGCTGCTCGCCTCAAGGAAGAAAAAGGGCTCAAGGTCGGTCTCGCAGTTGTTATCGTCGGCAACGACCCTGCTTCACGAGTTTACGTCAACAACAA
>DEDQ01000060.1:9275-11939 GCA_002350065.1 Ruminococcus flavefaciens | reverse complement strand
AACACTACTCAGGAGCAGCTCCTCGACCTCGTACAGGTGCTCAACCGTGACGACAGAGTCAACGGCATACTCGTTCAGCTCCCGCTGCCCAAGCACATCGACGAAAAAGCTGTTATCAATGCTATCTCCCCAAATAAGGACGTTGACGCCTTCCACCCTGTAAACGTAGGCAAGATAATGATAGGCGAATATTCATTCCTCCCCTGCACTCCCGCAGGCGTTATGCGTCTCATTGAGAGCACCGGAGTTGACATCACCGGCAAGGAATGCGTTGTTGTCGGCAGAAGCAACATCGTCGGCAAGCCGCAGGCAATGCTCCTCCTCCAGAAGAACGGTACTGTTACTATCTGCCACTCAAGAACGAAGGACCTCAAGGAGAAGTGCCTCTCGGCTGATATCCTCGTAGTCGCTATCGGCAAGGCTAAGTTCATCACCGGCGATATGATAAAGGAAGGAGCCGTTGTAATCGACGTCGGTATGGACCGCGACGAAAACGGCAAGCTCTGCGGCGACGTTGATTTCGAGTCCGCTGAGAAAAGAGCCGGCTATATCACTCCTGTACCCGGCGGAGTTGGTCCGATGACGATAGCCATGTTAATGAAAAATACCCTCACTGCCGCTAAACAGCAGGCTGGTTTGGAGTAAAAAACATCTCCCCTGAGCAGTTCTCGGGGGAGCTTAATATATATTGGAGTATAGAACACGAAAAATATCCCTCAGATGAGCCGTAAACAAAGCTATCGCAGAGGACGAACCGCTCCTCGCGCTGATATCCTTCGACGGAAAAACTGCCATAATCAGTCAGATAGATGAAGCTATGGAGCACCATATCCTACTGATGAAAGCCGGCTATAAGGACACCGATATCGCCTAATTCTTCCGTATCGTCCTTGATAAGAGCGGAGCAGACTGGACTTTTGCCCTCCGGATTATAAGGGGATACAATTCAATGATAAGCGTATTGAAGCCTTCTACAAGGATGGCTTTGCTGTTATTTCAGAATTTCTGCACTCTATCGGCTGCCTTGTTGGAATCAATATTTCCAAGAGGTATAGCCGTCATCTTAACACTTTAAAAAATGACACATATAAAAAAAGCCTGAGAAGAAATCTTCTCAGGCTTTGCTTTTATTCGCCCATTCTTGCCCTGATGTACTTTTCAAGGTAGTCGATGGTCTTTTCAATTCCAAGGCGGGAGCTGTTTATTGAGAGGTCGTAAAGTCTCGAATCGCCCCAGTGCATATGAACGTGGTAGTTATGGTAGCGCTTTCTTTTCTTGTCCTTTTTCTCGATGAAGTTCTTTGCGTCGTGCTCGTTCATCTCGTAAAGCTGCATAATTCGCTTTATTTTAGCGTCCATGTCTCCGAGAATGAACAGAGAAACAAGTCCCTTGAAGTCCTTGAGCTTTGTCTCGGAGCAGCGTCCAACAACGACGAATGATTCGCCGCTCTCAGCCTTTTTGCGTATGAAATCAAACTGCATCTCAGCGATATTGTCCTCGATAGAGTTGCTGTAGCCGCGGACTCTTCTCGAAATGAGCGGCAGATTCGGTGCTTCGTTGAGCTTTTCTATCTCCTCGGGAGACATACCTGTCTTGTTGGCTATCTCAGTGATGAGGTGGCGGTCATATATCGGAATATTGAATCTCTCGGCAAGAGCCTCCGCGATAACACGTCCGCCGCTTCCGAATTCACGTCCTACAGAAATTATAAGCTGTTCCATGTTGATACCTCCTGTATTATAAGTATCTTGCAAAAATGTATAATGTCGATATCGCGAGAACTATCACTGTTGCCGGTGCAAGCTTCGCACAGTACTTGCCCCAGCCGATAGGATAGCCGTTCTTGGCGGCAACTGAGGTTCCGACAACGTTTGCCGACGCTCCGATAGGAGTTGCGCTTCCGCCGATATCAGTACCGATAGAGAGCGCCCACGCAAGTGTATTCGGATTCGCGCCGCTTGCAGTAACGATAGGTGCAAGGCTCTGTATGATAGGGACCATTGTAGCCGCAAACGGGATATTGTCCACGAATGCGCTCGCAATTGCCGAGAGCCAGAGGATTATCGCTACCATGAGCATGATGTTGCCGCCGGAAATGTCGCTGATGAAGTCGGCGATGTATTTGAGTATGCCCGTTTCTTCAAGTCCGCATACAACTATGAAGAGTCCGACGAAGAAGAGCATGGTCTTGTAATCGACTTTTTTAAGAAGTGTAACTGCGTCCTTTGCATTCGCGATAAGAGTGATAACTGCAATGAATGTTCCGATTGACGCTACTGTGAGATGTGTCATTGAATGAGTTACGAGAAGAACTACCGCAATGCCGAAGATTATGCTGCTGAGAATGAAGTCCTTCTTGTTTGTGATAGCCTCTGCGGGCTTGGGGAACTTGCTCATGTCAACAGGCTCGGCGTTCTTGTCGACAAGGTCCTTCTTGAAAACGATGTAGAAAAATACAATGCATATTACAAGGCAGATGCCTGCAACTGCGCCTGTATTCATAAGGAAATCAAAGAATGAGAAGCCCATTGATGTTCCGACGATGATGTTCGGAGGGTCTCCGCACATCGTTGCCGAGCCGCCGAGGTTCGCGCAGAATATCTCGGAGAGTATCATCGGGACTGGATTGAATTTGAGAAGCTGTGCAAGCTCGATAGTTACCGC
>DEDQ01000060.1:3695-9244 GCA_002350065.1 Ruminococcus flavefaciens | reverse complement strand
GACATTACCATGAACGTGATGAATATCGGGATAGTCTTACATTTTACGATGTATGCGATTCGCATACAGAGCCAGCGGAAGAATCCTGCTTTCGCCATTCCCTCTACCATTATCATCATTCCCGCAATGAAAACGATAGTCGCCCAGTTGATGCCCTTGCTCTCGCTCTCTGTCACCTGATACCAGAACTCCTTGGTAGCAAATCCTTTGATAGCAAGAGTATTCCATATCGCGGTACCGCTTCTCATGCATATGCCGAATACGACAACGAGAGTGAGCAGTCCGCAGCCGAGCGTTACATAATGCCTTTCTATCTTATCCAGTACGATGAGTATGAACATCGCAACGAATATGACAACGGCAAATATCTGTGCTGCTAACATAAATAAACCTCCATGCGGACGTTCAGCCGTCCGGAATTTGAACGTTCTTCTTATTTAATATTAAAAAGAACCAAATCGAATTATAGCATAATTAAGGGACTAATTCAAGAAAAAATCACCTTAATGTAAATTTTCTGCATTTGAGCCTCTATGTTCCTGATAAGTCAGGTTTTTTTGTGCATTTTGCCTGTATAATATGTCTGATATTTGTTAAAGATACAGAAGAAATCAAAAAAGTAAAAAGATGAACATAAAATGTGCTTATTGCCATTGCCGCTCATCTGTGGTATAATATTAATTGATTTTTGCAAAGGAGTTGAACGAATGACTCTCACCAGACTCGGAACGGATAAATATAATGATATAAAACTCCTGTTCAAAGACGTTTTCATGAACCCTCCGTGGAACGACGACTGGAGCAATGACGCTCAGCTTAACGAATACCTGCTCGACCTCACCGGCAACAGGAACTCGTATCCTCTCGGTCTTTACGACGGAGACAAGCTCATCGGAATCTCTCTCGGGAGCATTATGCACTGGTGTACCGGTACTGAATACTACATATACGAATTCTGTATCAGCCGCGAACGGCAGGGTCAGGGGCTCGGAACTCAGTTCCTGCACATGATCGAGGACTACATGAGGGATATGGGGCTTGACCACATCTTCCTGCAAACCGAGAACAGCGTCCCTGCGTACAGATTTTACACCAAAAACGGCTTCAGCGAGCTCGAGGGTCACGTTTCACTCGTAAAAAAGCTTTAAAGGAGACTATTTATGCTGAAATTCATTCTGCTCATCGGCGGATTCGTTCTGCTGATAAAGGGCGCCGACTTCTTCGTTGACGGAAGCTCCGCCGCCGCAAAAATGCTGAAGGTGCCGTCAATAATAATCGGCATGACCATTGTCGCAATGGGAACGAGCCTCCCCGAGACCTCCGTCAGCGTCAGCGCTTCGCTCGCCGGCAAGAACGATCTCGCTATCAGCAACGTTGTCGGCTCGAATATATTCAACCTCATGGTCGTCTGCGGAATGTGCGCTGTGCTCTGTCCGCTGACGATAGAAAAAAATGCCCTCAAGCGCGATTTCCCGTTCTCTGTTGCGGTAGCCGGAGTCCTCATGGGAATGGGCTGGCTCGGCATGAAGGTCGGTCACATCGACGGTATCATTCTCCTCATTCTCTTCGCCGGATTCCTCTACATGATGATATCCTCAGCCAAAAAAGCCCGCGGCGATGATGCAGGCGAAAATGACGATGAATACAAGACCATGCCTGTATGGAAATGCGGGCTCCTTATCGCGGGCGGAACCGCTGCCATTGCTATAGGCGGAAAAATGGTAGTTATCGGAGCCTCGGACATAGCTAAGGCTTTCGGAATGTCTGATAACCTCATCGGCATGACCATTGTCGCACTCGGAACAAGTCTGCCGGAGCTCGTGACCTCAGCAGTTGCCGCTAAGAAAAATGAGGTCGATATGGCGCTCGGAAACGTTATCGGCTCGAATATTTTCAATATCCTCTTCGTGCTCGGTATCGCCGCAAGCATTTCTCCCGTTGCTTTCACTATGGAGAATCTCATCGACACCGCTACTCTCATTCTTATGAGCGGTCTTGTCCTCGCATTCTGCGCTCGTAAAAAAATGCTCGTTCGCTGGCAGGGAGCTGTGATGCTCCTGATATACGCCGGCTACACCACATACATCATCATGAGATAAACAAAAAGGACGAAAGGTACTCCCTTTCGTCCTTATTTTTATGCCGTGATATCTTCATTATCTTCAGTCTGAGATGCAGCTTCGCTCTGCGGGAGCGCTCCGCGCTGAGCCCGGAGTATCCGCTCGACGTTATCGACAAATCGCACGTTTTCGGCGTGTGTGCGTATGCCAATGCGGAAGAAGCCCTCGCCAAGTCCGGTCATGTCTGCACAGCTCATGATGCGTATCCCTCGCTTCATCAGGAGCGCGTCAAGCGGCAGCTCGCAGCGCAGAAGCAGGAATGCCGCGTAGGAGGGATAGACCATTACTCCCATGCGTATCAGCTGCTCGGAGAGGAACTTCCTCTCGCGGGCGATATATCTGCGCGAGCGTTTGAGGTAGGCTTCGTCGTCAATAGCCGCCATTGCAGCAGCACAAGCTGCGGCAGGAACAGTCCGCGAAGGGCTGTATTTCCTGATAATGTCAGCTATACGGTCGGAGGCAAAAACTGCATAGCCAAGTCCAAGACCCGATATTGCATAGGTCCTGCCAAGGTCTTTGAGCACGGCTATATGTATACCTGAAAGACTTGCTGCACTGTATTTCCGGCTCTTCTGCGAGAGCTCCATATACGTCTCGTCGCATATCAGCAGAGTATTGCACCGGCGGCAGCTTACAGCGATAGTTCCAAGAGTGTAAGGCGTTATGACCTCGCCTGTAGGGTCGTTCGGACTGCACAGGAAAACTATGTCAGTATCCGGCTCAATACAGTCAGCGAAATCCGCTGTAAGTCCGAAGCAGTCGTCAGCGGTGAGCATATACTCCCTGACCTCACAGCCGCAGCCGAGCAGGGCTCTCCGGTACATCTCAGGTGCAGGAGCGTACAGCAGCGCCTTTTTCGGGCGTATCGCCTGCACTATGCGATATACAAGGTCCTCAGTATCGTTACCCCATACGATACATTCCGGCGTTGTCTTTTCCCTTGCGGCAACAGCTTTCTCGAAGCTTTCAAATACGTTAACGCTGCTGCCGGTCCATGCGGAGCGGTCTGTAAGAGCAGCGAGTGCCTCCTCCGGCATGGAAAACGGATTCTCAGCCGGTATGAGGTCGAGCTTTACCTTCTTGTGACGGTTTGTGCTGTATTCAGGGATACCCATGGTTTACACCTCCATATATCATTTAAGCTTTGCCCGCAGTTTTACTGCAAAATCAGTCAGCTGCTCCATGCTCAGAGCCTCTATTCGCACCGATTCAGAGATACCCATTTCGCGCAGGACATCGTATACGGTCTCCTTGTCAGCTCCGAGCTGCGAGGCGAGCGAGTTTGCCATAGTCTTGCGGCGCTGCGAGAATCCGGCTTTTACGATGCTGAAAAAGAACTTCTCATCTTCACTTGTGAGCCGCGGCTCCTTGTCGATATCAATGCGAATGACCGCTGAATCAACGTTCGGAGCCGGCATGAAGCTCCCGCGTGAAACATCAAAGAGCTTCCTTACAGTGCCGTAGTAGTTGACTCCGACAGTGATAGCTCCCGAATCGCGGGTGCCGACCTTTGCGCAAAGGCGCTGTGCGGCTTCCTTCTGTACCATTACCGTTATCGAATCTATCGGCAGGTGGCTCTCGAGAAGAAGCATTATCACCGGAGAGGTTATATAATACGGCAGATTCGCGCATACTGCCGCTCTAAGTCCCGCAAAATCACGTTCAATGATGCCGAGAAGGTCAGCCTTCATGACGTCCTCGTTGTATATCTTCACGTTGTCAAAGTCTTTAAGAGTCTCGTCAAGGATAGGCAGCAGACGCGTGTCTATCTCGACCGCCGAGACCTTGTCCGCCCGCTTTGCGAGCTCCTTTGTAAGAACTCCTATACCCGTTCCGACTTCAAGAATGCCGAAGCCGGACTTTGCATTGCCGTATTCGGCTATTTTCGGGCATATATCAGGATTGATTATGAAATTCTGTCCGAGTCCTTTTGAAAAGCTGAATCCGTGCTTTCCGAGTATTTCCCTGACAGTTCCGATATTGGTAAGCTCCATTATTCGTTCTCCCCCACTCCGTGACGCTGCTTTTCGGAAAATTCCTTCTGCTTCGCGTCATTGAGCTTGTCCATATTGTTTACAAGGTAGTCAGCAGAACGGTAAGCATGCTGAAAATCGGTATCCTTGAAATGCACCTTCATGTCGATGAACTCGCCGTCGATAGTCAGGTCGAGCTGTTTTATCTGCCTGCCCGGGTATTTTTTTCCTGCATATGCGATGTATTCGTCTATCTCGCGGGGACTCATCTCTCCGCCGAAAACATTGACCTTCATATTCTGCCTCCTTTGGCTTAGTTATTGTTATTGAGCGAGCTTATTACGGCTTCCGCACACTTCATGCCATCCACCGCAGCGGATACTATCCCGCCGGCATAGCCGGCTCCCTCGCCGCAGGGATATAGTCCCGCCGCAGAAAGCGACTGCATATCCTCGCCGCGCAGTATCCTCACGGGAGAGCTGCTCCTGCTCTCGATGCCCGTCAGGAGAGCTTCTCTGTCGTCGAATCCGCGTATCATTTTTCCCATTTCAGGAATTCCGAGCCGCAGAGACTCACATATCACCGGCGGAAGATATTCGTCCGGCAAAGAAGCACTTACAGCCGGTCTGTACGATGGCTTGACCCTTCCCTCGCCGCATGAGAGCTTCCTGTCCATTAGCTCCCCGACAGTACACGCCGGAGCTTTATAATCTGCACCGCCGGCTCTGAAAGCCTCTTCCTCGAGTCTGCGCTGAAAATGCATACCCGCAAGCGGGTGAGGACTTCCGTAATCCTCAGGTCCTACGTTCACGAGAAGAGCGCTGTTTGAGTTTACATCATCGCGGGCAAAGAGACTCATGCCGTTGACCGCGAGCCTGCCCTCTTCCGAGGAAGCCGCTACTACCTGCCCGCCCGGACACATACAGAACGTATAGAGCGTCCGCCCGTTCGGGAGATGCGCCACAAGCTTGTAGTCAGCAGCCTTGAGTGACGGGTGACCTGCAAAATCTCCGTACATTGCCTTATCTATATCAGCGCGGAGGTGCTCGATGCGCACTCCGACTGCGAAATTCTTCTGTGCGAGCTCTACTCCGTTGGCGTAAAGAAGCTCAAAAACGTCCCTTGCACTGTGACCTGTCGCGAGGATAACATTGTCCGTATCAAGCGTATGCTCTCCCGAGCTGTCAATATATCTGACAGCCGATATCCTGCCGTTTTCGAGCTCGTATCCGCAGAAGCGTGCGCCGAATCTGACCTCGCCGCCAAGCTCCTTCACGCGCTCGCGCAGAGCCTTTACAGTCCCGCGGAGCTTGTCCGTGCCGATGTGTGGCTTGGCAAGATACAGTATCTCCTCCGGAGCGCCGAACTCGACAAGCTTCTCAAAAACCCAGCGGATACGCTTGTCCTTGATGCCGGTAGTGAGCTTGCCGTCGGAAAATGTTCCGGCTCCGCCCTC
>DEDQ01000060.1:0-3569 GCA_002350065.1 Ruminococcus flavefaciens | reverse complement strand
GGACCGAATCCTACGATGACTGGGCGTTTGACTCCGCTTACCTGCGGGATATCGTAGACGTACTTTTCAACAGGTGTCGCATTCTTTATCCGCTTCAGGAGCTGAGCCTCTCCTTTTACCGAAATATCAACAGATATCAGAAAGTGAACGTCGCTCCTGCGGCGGGCGTCAACTGATTTTTTTGCGAGCTTCACGCTCTTTATCCTGTCCGCCGGTATGCGGAATCTCTCCGCGCAGAACTTGCTCAGCTGCGAAAAATCAAAGTCCAGCGGGACCTTTATGCTGTTTATCCTTATCATCTTTTGCCGCCTTTCAGCGACTTCGCCGCATTTTTTCCTGCCCATATGCCGGACGACCATGCCCACTGCAAATTGTAGCCGCCGCAGTCACCTGCAACGTCGAGAATCTCTCCGCAGAGGAACATTCCGTGGTATTTCTTGGCTCCAAGGTCATCATCGACCTCGACGGAAGTTATGCCTCCCATTGTGGACTGCGCATTCTGCCACGGTGAACAGCCTGTTACCGCAAATTCAAGGGCTTTTATCCCTGTACAGAACCGGCGGATATCCTTGTCTGTGACCGAGGACATCGGCTCTGACGGACTTTTTCCTATCACATTCTTCACCAGCCATACCGCCAGATTCTTTACAAAAAATCCGGTGAGAAGCTCCTCCGCAGGACATTCTCCCCTGCTTTCGCGAATCCGGAAGAAATAGCCGGCGAGCTGCTGCTCGGTCATGTCGGGTGCAAGGTCTATCCTCAGCGTGAGTCTGCCCTCATAGCGCTGAAACAGATACGCGAGGTTGAATACGCATATGCCGGAGATGTTGTTCTCGTTGAACTGTATCTCGCCCTTTTCGGTATGAAGGTTCTTACCTCCGGAAACTGCCGAAACTTCGCCCTTTATGCGTACTCCCTTCAAGCCCTTTACACTCTCGGGAGAAACCCTCAGCGGTGCTACCGCCGGACACAGCTTTGACGTTTCAAGCTTCATATCACGCAGTATACGCATTACTGCTCCGTCGGTGCCGAATGCAGGTGCGGCATAGCCTCCCGCGGCAATAATAAGGCGTTTGCAGGTAATGCTATCCCTGTCGGAAACAAGCTCGAATCCGCCGCCCGAGGGCTTTATCGCCTTTACCTCAAACTCGCAGACTTCATTCACACCAAGCTCAGAAAGCTTCAGCCTGAACGCATTAAGCACCGTTGCAGAGCTGTTGCTGCGCGGGTAAATGCCTCCTCCCTGATTCTCGTTGCCGGTCGAGCAGAGAACTCCAAGCTTTTCCGTGAAAAGCTCCCTCCAGTCGGGGGCTGCGCTGATTATCCTCATCGCGTCGATGCTTCCGTGAAAATTTTTTTTCGCAAGCGAAAGATTGCTGAGGTTGCACTTCCCGTTTCCGGTAGCTATTATCTTCTTGCCGACGCGCGGGAGCTTCTCCACTATCGTTACATCTGCCGCCGGATACTCCTCCTTTGCGGCGAGAGCGGCACAAAGTCCGGAAGCTCCTCCGCCGAGCACAGCTATATCAGTTTTCATCAGACGAGCCTCCCTTCGCCGGAAGTATATCTATGACCGCTATTTCCGGTCGGTTGTTGAATCTGACAGGCGCAGGCGAATCGCCTATGCCTGAGGTTATGAACATCGCTCCGCCGTCGTACTTGAACCAGCCTTTGTCGTATACGACGCTTTTGTCGCCTACTATCTCCGGAAAAAGTATATCCGTACTTCCGGGGTCGATAACTGGTCCGAGTCCGAACGGAAGCTGTACAAAGCCTCCGTGAGAATCCGCGCAGAGTGTAAGGTCTGTGCCGAATTCGGAAAATTTTTCATAATTTGGTATGTGAGCAAGCAATATGCTGAAGCTGCTCTCGTCGACCGTGAACTCGTTGTGCAGGTCAAACGTCGGCGAATAGTAGACGTTGTCGATGCCGATGAGCTGTATCCGGTTGCCTTTGATGTCGAGGTACTGCTGTTTGTAGTTCATGACAACTGCACCGCTATCGCCTACTGCCTTGATGTAATCCGGACTTGTATCATGCTCGCCGCTTACGAAATATGTCGGGAAGCCGTCGTTCACGATGTCCGCAACTGCCTTTACAGCCATGTCTATCTCGTTCTGCGGAGAGCTGCGGCTGTACATATCTCCAAGCACGAATACGACGTCGGGGTCGGATCCTTCAAGGTGTCTGAGGATAGTCCTGCTGCTTATGCTCCCCGTGTGGACGTGAAGGTCGCTGACTATCGCGATGCGGAAAGGAGTCTTTACTTTTGCGGACGAATAGACCGTTTCAGTTGTTTTGAGCGTATAATTGTTGAACCACCATATTAGGGCAATTATCACAAGAAAGAGCAGAAAACGCTTGAAAAAGCCTCTCTTTCGCGGAATTTCCTCTGTCTTTTGTTCTGTATTGTTTATCTCTTCCATATATTCTCCGGAATTTATTTGATTATATGAACATCGAGCTGACCGTACGGGATAGCGATATTGTTGGCGTCAAACGCCGCCTTGACCGATTCTATCATCTCGTACCGCGTTGTGAAATAGTCGTTGTTTGCTACCCATACGAGCACGTCTATCTCAATCGAGCTCTCGCCGTGACGGCTCATGCGGACTATCGGCTCGGGTGCATTGAGTGTGTGTGCATTCTCGTTTATGACTCCGCATATCAGCGCTCTTGCCTTCTCATAATCAGCGTTGTAGCTTATACTGAACGTGAGGTCGATTCGCCGTGAGGGCGTTTCCGTGTAGTTTATCAGCTTCGCGTCCGAGACCTTTCCGTTCGGGATAAAAACTGTCTTGCCGTCGAATGTGTATATCTTCGTATAGAGTATGCTTATCGACTGGACTGTTCCGACGGTCCCGTCTATCTCGACAGTGTCTCCGGACGAAAACGGCTTCGAGAAAAGGATTATGAAGCCTCCTGCAAGATTGGAAAGACAGGTCTGCAAGGCAAGGCTGACTGCGAGTCCGGCTGCTCCGAGTATCGTGATGATAGATGATACCGGTACATTCAGCACCGACAGCGCCATTATCAGCACTACTGCATACAAGACTACTCTTATGACCGAGAGCAGGAAATTCCGTGCCGCATTGTCGATCCTCGAACGCTTGAGTGCCCGCTCGATGAATTTGCTTATCAGCTTTATCATGACGTAGCCTATCAAGATTATTACAGCTGCTACTATCAGCAGCGGGAAAAGCTCCTTGAAATACCCGAGAGCCTTGTTGAGAAAGCCCTCAGCTTTGTCTACCTGTTGATGAATACCTGCTACAGCGGTATCAGTAGTGATATCAGTCACTGCCGCCGAAACAGAGGTCGAAGTTTCCATTAATATCAGCTCCTGAAAATACATATACTATTATTATATCAGAAACATAAGTAAACGTCAATCAGTTGAACGAAATTGATGAAGCAGCACGAAAGTTAAATATATAAAATTATTCTGTAATTGTTGCATTCGTTAGCATTTTATGGTAAAATATAAAAGATGTCCCGATAGCTCAGTCGGATAGAGCGACTGCCTCCTAAGCAGTAGGCCGGAGGTTCGATTCCTCTTCGGGACGCCA
>DEDQ01000028.1 GCA_002350065.1 Ruminococcus flavefaciens | reverse complement strand
GCTATTCCCCAGGCAGCCGCCTTTCCCGCTTTCGCGGTTTATAAAGGAGGTCATTATGTACTCATTCGTTTAACAGCTCTGTTACGCGCTTCTGTATCTGTGATGCTGTCGCCTTTGCGTCAGTCGTTTTGCCGGTGAAGTATGCGTCAGCCTCCTCGCTGATAACGGCTGATATAGCGCTGTTATATGCGGGAGCGTTGTTGTTTCCGGCATTCATGATGTATTCGCGGACCGCTTTCTGCTCCTCTTCGCTGAGAGGAGGTATATCTACCGGCTCGCCGTCAAAGTAGTCTGTCTCCTTCTGGTCACCGGGCTTGCCTGCCTCTTCGAGTACCTTCTCGAATGTGGAAATGCGCGACGGGATACACCATGTCGTGTTGGCGTCCTGATATTCGTCCGTGAAAAAGCTGCTGATAAAGCTCCAGCACTCGTCCTTGTTCGCAGATGAACCTACGATAGCAAAACCGTTGTTGGGAACTATCTCGGCTCCATTGCCGTTCGGTGAAGGAAAGCCCACTAAGGTTATATCTTCGTTGACAGAGCAGTACTTCGCGTGGTTGTAGTTCATGAGACATGAGAGGTCGATATAGTCGATGAGCGCTCTGTCGCTTCTCATCGCTCCCTCGTGAGAGTCAAGGTATTCCTTGCGCTTCTCCGCGGGCGCTTTGTCAGAAACATACTCGTCAATGACCGGCGTCTCGGGGAAACGGTTACAGAATTCAAGCAGTTTGATGAATTCCGGAGAATCATATGTGCAGGTCTTCTTGCTCCAGTCAATGAAGTTCATGTGCGGGGCAAGAACTCCGAAAACATCCACTTTCGTTGAGCCCGATTTCAGCAGACGGGCATTGTCCGGAAGGCTGTCAAAGGTCTTGATGAGGTCGTCAAGCGTCCAGTTTTCCTTGCTGAAATTCTTGCTCTTGGCTGCATATGTGCGTATGCTGAAATTCGGAGTGACAAACTGGAGCTTGCCGTTTTCACTGCACGCATCCAGCATGGACGGCATGAGCTCTTCCCTCGTGATAGTTCCGTTTTTGCCGAGATATCCACTGAGGTCGGCAAATGCGTCAGTTGTCGACATACCGTAGAATACGCTCGTATCGCTGAAGCATACCATGTCGATATCCTTGCCGTCGGCGATGTCCTGTCTGAGCTGCTTTACAGGCGTGTTGACTGCCTTGCCGTTGCTGTCGTACTTGAAGTATTCGCTGTAGCTTTCCACATTTATGCGGTATTTGTCGCTTGACCGGTTGAATGCCGCAATCTTTCTGCTAACGTTTGCATCATCGTATATCATCGCAAGAGTGAGTGATGTGACGCTTTCACGCTCGGATTCATTGTACGGTGTGAGCTTGTAGAATCTTCCCGCGCCGGAGAATGAATTCACGCCGGAGAACGAGCTCTCGTATACGATGAATTCGTCGTTATCAAGCGCGAGCATGGCTGCTATGCCGTCTCCGTCCAGGTTGGAATCGTCCCATTTTATTATCTTTTCTTCCTTGCCGCCCTTCTTGACTCCGATGAGATTCTCGGAGCAGAGCGCGTAGTATTCGTATTCACCCTTGCCTGCGACGATAGATGTGAGGTAATTGTTGAGCCCTATCTCTACGGGGATATCACTGCTGTTGATAGTGAAAGTCTCCGGGTCGATAGTCCTTATGGATACGTTGTCCTCGACCCACGCCGAAAAGGCAAATCCGCCGTCGTTATTGCGGCAGAGCGAGTTGAGGTATACCTCCTCGCCGAAGTCGAGCTCCCGTGTTATCTTTCCGGTATCGTCCATGAGTGCGTATGAGGTGCCCGATTCCTCGCTTATAAATATAATGTATGTGCTGTCGTCACACGCGAAAATGTTTGATATCGCAGGATAGGTGTCGGGGTCGTCGTCCTTGCTGTATTTCTCCATGCCCTTTATTTCCTTCGAGGATATCTGCTTGCCGCTTGGATCAAGCGTTATCAGCTTGAAAGAGACATTCGCCGCCGCTATCATCGCATCGTAATCAAATTCCTCGGAGTCGAACTCAGGGTCGTCAAAATCAGGCATTTTGAAATCGCCGTAGTCTATGACGGTCGCCGCTGTGACGATGTTTCCGCCCGGAGCCGCTCCCGCACAGTAGTATGTCGTCGATTCTTCGCCGGCTCCCGTGTTTATCTGAAGCTCGTCATATGTGCTGAATGTGAGGTCGGTGAGGTACATCTGTATTCCAGACCTGCCTGCCGTGCCCGTTACAAGCACCTTTCCGGTGTCTCCCAGCATTTCGAGACGAGTCAGCGAGTCTATCTCCAGCGGCGAGCCGATTTCCTCGGCATGGTATGTGCGCAGCGGAGTTTCTTCCGTTATTTCACTTTCTTCAGAGCCGCTGGAGGCTTTGCTCGGCTCGCTCTTTGAAAACGAACACGACACTGCCGACAGCATGAATGCAAGAGCGAATACTCCCGCGGCTGCTTTTGTAAATCTTTTTATATTCATTGATCTATCCTTTCGGGAATCCACTTTTCCTGCAAGACCTTTTCCTGCTCACGCATTGCTTTTCCGGCTGCGGAAAGTGTACTACCGTCGATAATACAGTTGCTCTAATTATATGATATCACTAATTCGCCGCGTTGTCAATCCGTTTTCTGCTCCGGACAGACTATTCACAGCGAAAAATCAGTTCCTGTGTGCAAGCTTTTTGTGCATATCGACTTTTTTTGGCCGCCGCTCTTGACATTACTATTATACTGTGATATAATATTTTTCGTTGACAACGCAAATGCGGGTGTAGTTCAATGGTAGAATGTCAGCCTTCCAAGCTGAACACGTGGGTTCGATTCCCATCACCCGCTCCATTTTTATTGTCAATGCGCCTTTAACTCAGCTGGAT
>DEDQ01000076.1:15570-16611 GCA_002350065.1 Ruminococcus flavefaciens | reverse complement strand
TGCATATCGCCGGTGTCCTTGCCAAGAATGTCTATCATGAGCTCGTCGTTTGAGAGTATCACCGCATTGAACTCTTTGCAGAGCTTACGCGCATATGTTGTTTTGCCGCTGCATATTTTTCCGCAGAGCATGATGACCTTTGCCATATTTTCTCCTTCTGTCAGAGCACAAGGAGCAGTATCGTGACTACCGCCGCAATAGCCGCAAGCAGCAGACCAGCCTTGAATATGCGGACTTTGAGCCGTGAACGCCTGTATATGTCGTTTTCGCATATACAGCGGTTTATCTCGCGGCGTGACACCTCCGCAGGGAGCTTTCTCACTCCGGGACGGAGATAGAAGACAGCTCTTTCAAAATAGATACTGTCAGGGTCTCTGACTTCGATAATATTTCTGTTTACGCCTTTTAACATAGTTCCTCCGGTTTTTTTACAGTCATTATGGACCGCCGGAGAAGCTTTATTCAATGCCGTTTCTTATGTAGTGGAAGAGGTACTGCTGGGCGATTCCGGCATTCTCCTTTGCAAATTCCGGAAAGCCGTTGGGATAATACTCGGCAAGCACGCGCTTTATCCATACATCAATGGGGAAGGCTTCTACCCTGTGCATACCGAAAAGCAGAACGCACTCCGCGACTTTCGGACCCACTCCCTTGATAGATTTCAGAGCCGCTCTTGCCTCGTCTATGGGAGCTTCCGCCACAGCCGCAAGGTCAGCGGCTCCGGAGCAGACCTTATCCGCCGCGTCGCAGATATACTTCGCACGGAAGCCGCTCCGCAGATAAGCCAGCGAGTCCGGAGTCTCAGCAGCAAGCTGCTCCGGCTTTGGGAAAAGTCCGCTGTAGTTATCGCATAGCCGGTCGATAATGCCCTTGATGCGCGGGATATTGTTGTTCTGGGAAATAATGAACGAGATGAGGCATTCCCAGCTATTCTGCCGGAGCAGGCGTATACCTCCCGCGAAAGAGCAGGCTTTCGAGAGCGTTTCGTCCTCCGAGAACTGCCTTTTCAGCTCGGAGTAGTCCGTTGCAAAGTCGAAGTAG
>DEDQ01000076.1:7377-15505 GCA_002350065.1 Ruminococcus flavefaciens | reverse complement strand
CCGCTCCCGAGCTGTGAAACAGTGAGCGCGTCATTGAGGAATCTGCCGGTATAGGTGCATTCGCAGTCGGAATCCACTTTTTTCCACCGGAAAGCCTGTCCGCAGTCGAGAGTCTCGTCGAGGTCGAAGTCCTCCTCATGTACGAGTATGTCACTGCCATTAACTGTATAGTCCATGTGTAAATCTCCTGAAAATTATTTGTAAAATGCGTATATGCACTTGATTTTTCTATTAAATTATACTAAAATATAAGAAGTATTACAAGAGTTAGGAATGATTTTTTTGAAAAAATTTTTTATACCAGCAGTTTCAGCCGCAGCATTATTGCTCCTTGCAGGCTGTTCCGTGACGGGGCAGCGGAGCGAAACTCCGACTGATGAAACTCAGCCTGAGACTTCCTCCGCGCAGCATGAAGAAGCTCCCGAGCCCGAAACAGAGCCCACAGCAGAGCCTCTGCCCGACATAACCGCACTCGAGCCGGCAGATGGCAAGTACATATACGACAACGCCGGAGTCCTCTCCGCGGAGGATTCTGCACAGCTCAACAGCTACTGCGAGACGCTTTATAAAGACAGGCTCATAAATGCGGCAGTCGTGACTGCTTCTTCGCTCGGCGGCAGGACTCCTTACCAGTTTGCGGAGGACTCCTACAACGAGCTGTACGAGGGCAGGGGAAGCGGACTGCTCCTGCTGATAAATAACGATACCAATACAGACCTGCTCTACAGAGCGGGAAGCTGCTCTGTATTCATTCCCGACGGAGCCGAAAACGAGCCTATGTACTGGGCGACGAGGGATATAGTCTCCGGAGACTATAAAGACGCGATACTGCGTCTCATGCAGCTGGGCGAGAAGTGCCCCGAGCACGTATTCGACAACGGAGGTATATTCAATTCTGACGAGATAGCAGCTCTCGAGGAGAAGCTTGCGGACAACAAGAACAATATCACTGTTCTTGCGACCTCAAATTCAACAGATAAGACAAATGAAGAGATCGGCAGAAGCTACTTCGACCGCCATTACAAGGACGGTGGATTTATGCTGCTGATAGACGATAATACCAAGACCATGACTGTCATCACGAAGGCAGGAACTGATGTCCCGGCTGAGTGGAAAAAGGCAGCGGATTCCGCTGCAGATGTGATAAAGAAAGGCGGCGCGTATGCCGCTGTTATTGAGGTGCTTAAAGCGGTGGGCTGTGCTTAAAGCGACAGGCTGACGAAGCACCGGAAAGGAAGAAACTATGAGCGAGCTTGATTTCTATATCGAAGGCATACAGCAGCTTCCGGCAATAGTCGAAAAGGGTCCGGCAGCGCAGGAGCAGGTCGCACGTACTTTCAGCGAGTTCGTTGACCTTGCTCATCTGTACGAATCGGCTATCGAGGTCGTGAAAACATATCTCGGCATACTCGACAGCGAATTCAGCATAAAATTTCAGCGCAATCCCATACACGACATAAAAAGCCGCATGAAATCGGCTGAATCCATAATCGGCAAGCTGCAAAAGAAGGGTATACCGCTCACGCCGGAAAACGCGAGAAAGAATCTCCTTGATATCGCAGGTATCCGTGTTACGTGCTACTATATCAGTGATATCTACGTCCTTGCGGAGATGCTTTCGCACCGCGACGATTTCACAGTCATAAAGCAGAAGGACTACATCAAGCACCCCAAGCCCAGCGGCTACCGGAGCTACCACATGATAATCAACGTGCCCGTTTACCTCTCGGCTCAGAAGAAGTACGCGCCCGTAGAGATACAGATACGCACCATTGCCATGGACTTCTGGGCAAGCCTCGAGCATCAGCTCAGGTATAAGACCTCCGCCGCCATAACTCCCGAAATATCGGCGGAGCTCAAGGAGTGCGCGGAGCGTATCGCGCAGACGGATATGCAGATGCAGAAGCTGTACATGGAAATAAACGGTCTGGACTGAACCATGCCGGAGGAGGATAAAAAATGGCATTTTGTAAATACTGCGGAACAAAGCTCGAGGACGGCGTTCCGTGTACATGTGAAGAGGCTGTAAAGGCTGCTGCGGCTAAGGCGGCAAAGGAAGCAGAGGAAAAGACTGCGGCTGAAAAGGCGGAAGCGGAAAAAGCTGCTGAGGAACCTGCCCCTGCAAAGCTGCCGGCTGTTGAGGTGCTGGATAAGGCTCCGGTCGCTTCACCGGATGACGCATATAAAAAGCTCATGCGCCGCGGACTGATACTCATCGTCATAGTATCCGTGATGTTCATGTTCTTCATTGCGGCTCTCGCGGCTGTTTTCGGAGGAGGCTACAAGTCGCCGCTGAAAAAGGCAGTCAAAGGCATCAACCGCGAACGCTCCTCTCTTGTGATAACAGCCTTCATGCCGGAGGAGCAGATAGAGGATATCGCAGATTCACTTGACGGCACCGATACAGAGATGCGCGATGTTGTGGACGACCTCGACCTCTTCATCGAGGACATGAAGGACGTATGCGAGGAGGATTACTTCGGCGACGACCTGAAGGTCTCGGTGAGGATAGACGACAAAAAAGAGGCTTCAAATCGCGATTTCCGACGAATCAGAAAACATTTCGACGACCTCGGAGCCGAAGCTAAGAAGGCGTACAAGCTTAAAGTCGAGCTGACTGTAAAGGGCGACGACGAGAGAGAGGAAGTCCGCTTCAACATCTACTCGGTCAAGCTGAGCGGCAGAAAGTGGGTGCTCTACGCCGACGACAAGACAATGGGCAAGCTGACCGGCAGATTCGGCAAGGTCTACGCTGAGATAAAGGAAGACGCCGACGAGGTCGTTTCCGACCACAAGGAAAGCCTTGATGCGCTCTCCGGCGAGGTAAAAGCTCAGAACGACTGACTTTTTTCGACAAAACCCGTCTGTAACCTCCGGAAAGTTCCAAGTTCGACCGGTTCACAAGAGTGCTGACCTGTGCTATAATCATAGCAAAGGGGGCGCAGAAATGTTTGGACTTATAAAGAAAACAAAGCGTGAAGTCCTTGACAGGACGGTGTACATGGAGGTTTGCGGCGGGAATAAGGTCTCTTACCGCGTTATCGCGGGGAGGCTCCGTCAGAACGGGGGAGAGGTCATTACATACGGCATTGAGGCTCAGGACCTCAGCACAGGCGAATGTGCGGCGATACCTGACTTCTCACGCGACATAGAAGATGCCGTTGACTTCGCGGAAATGCTCATCTCAGGCAGGGTCAGACCGGCTCAGATATACGGCAGGGCACTGAATTATCTGTGCATATCTATTTGATTAAAAAAATTGGGTATGGACAAATTCTTCTTTTTGTGGTAGAATATTAAATTGTAATATAAATAACAGAAAGGAGAACGTATTATGGCAGAGCTTAAATACGAGATCACAGAAGAAATAGGCGTTCTTTCTGAGAATGCAAAGGGCTGGAAGAAGGAGCTCAACATGGTGAGCTGGAACGACCATGACCCCAAGTATGACATTCGCGAGTGGGCACCCGACCATTCAAGAATGGGCAAGGGAGTAACTCTCACCGCTGACGAGCTTGCTTCGCTGAAGGAGCTTCTTCAGGGCATTGACCTCGATTCATTTGAATAATATCAGGAAAGTGCAGTTCTGGAATTTTTCAGGACTGTATTTTTTTATCCATATATAACTCTTAAAAAAATATTGCATTTTCTACGCATTGATGTTATAATATGTACAGATATTTTAACCGGAGGTGTCGATATGATACTTTATTTCTCAGGCACCGGCAACACGAAGTTCGTTGCCGAATACATTGCAGAACATATTGGAGACGAGTGCGTAAGTCTCAATGACATTTTAAAGTATAAGCTTCCGCTCCGCTTCAATTCAGTGAAGCCGTTTGTTATCGCTGCACCGATATATGCCTCATGCTATCCCACTATAATAATGAAGCTTATACGCAAGGCTGAATTCACAGGAAGCGACAAGATCTACTTCCTCACCACTATGGGAGCAGGCACCGGAGCGTTTGAAGTTCCGCTCGAAAAGATAGCTGACGAGAAGGATATGGCGTACATGGGCGCGTGCGGAGTTCCCATGCCGAATAACTACATCGCCGGAAGCGACCTCCCGAGCGCTGACGAGGCTGAGAGCAAGATAAAGGCGGCACTTCCGCTTATGAAGGAACTTTCCGAGCATATCCTCGCGGGAGAGATGATAGAGAAATACGACCGCGGCACTTCATACTTCGTCGCAAAGCTTGGCAATGTCATTTTTGAGAAGTTCTTCATGAGCAGCAGCGGCTATAGGGTTTCTGCAAACTGTGTCAGCTGCGGCAAGTGTGAGGAGGGCTGTCCCGTCAACAATGTTAAGCTCTCACCGGCAGGAGTTCCGCATTTCGACCACTATTGCATCGGCTGCTATGCGTGCATAAACAGATGTCCGATGAACGCCATAAACATCGGAAAAAAGACCGAGAACCGCAACAGATATGTCTGTCCCGAGTACAGCGACTGGAAAAAACGCGGACTTATAGACTGACGATAACACGGGGAAGGCGAAACTGCCTTCCCCGTGTTTAATTGAGGATAGAGAATCAATGTATCGCTGGCAGCATGATTCTTCATTCTCAATTTTCAAATCTTCTCGCCTTGACATTTAATGTGAAATGGGGTATAATAATATTATTCATTTAATTTACAGGAGGCAGAAAATGAAGATAAATAAGATAGCTCTTATCGCAGGAGCAGCTCTGTGTCTTGCAGTGTCTGTGCCTTTTGCAGCTTCAGCAGCAACTCCGGAGGAGGCAGCTGAGCTCGCAAGACAGTACGGCTATTCCGAGGATATGATACAGCAGGGCTGGAATGAATATAATGCAAATCCCGAGCTCTATCCGCCCGAGGTTATAGATGCCTATATGGACCAGCTAAGAGAATCAGGACGTCAGATAGTAACCGAGGTCCCCTATGACCCAGAGGCTACGATTCCCGCAGCAGCTACTACGTCAGCTCCCTCGCAGGGTGAAACTACTACCACAGCAGCCGGCGAACAGGGAAACAGCGTCTCAGACCCCGCAGATAACGGAAATAACGGCTATATCACACTTACGATGCCTGACGGCTCGACTTTTACACGTATAAGCCGTGCCGCTTTCATAGCTCTTTCATATGAGGAAAAACTGGCTTATCTCAGCACTTTCACGCCTGAGCAGCAGACTGTCTTTATAAAGAGCCTTTCTCCCGAGGAATACAGAAGCCTTATGAAGCAGCTCCCCGCCGACAAGAAAATGGACGTTATCGCTGAGCTTTCAAAGGTTACTGACGAAATGGGATTCAAGCTCTCAGTCGATGAAGTTACCGATGATAACCTCAAGCTATCGATGAGAAACAAAAACGGCGAGCTCGTTGCCGTGGGACAGGCTAAAGAGGTAGTTGAAGATACCGGCTACAACAGAGGCTGGCTCTTCCTTATCGCAGGAGCAGCTATTCTCGCATCTGCCGGCGGAGCATACTTCGTAATCAGGACTTCATTCGGTAAAGAGGAGAGCGGAGTCTGATATGGCAAAGAAGGAAAACGGCGGTATTCTGCCGCATATCGCAGCTCCGTTCCTTGTGTTCGGAATCTGCGCAGGAATTCTCACAGTCGCGCTGATAAAGCCCTATGACAAGCTGAAGGTCTACGCGAACCTCGCTTTCATGGACAGAGTTCAGACTGACCCTGATAATCCCTCCGGACTTGTCATTCGTGACAACGACATAATCACCGCTTACAGCGGAAAGACCTCGTCAGAGGGCGAAGTTATACGTCCGAAGTTCGGCGAGCTCTACGCTATCCTGAGCAGTCCCGCTCTCGACCTTGATGTGCCGGTCTACTGGGGAAGCAACGATGAGCTCCTTGAGCACGGAGCCTGTCAGTCCTCAGGTTCTGTCGTAGTCGGAGAGAAGGGCAGGTCCGTTATAAGCGCTCACGTAGACACATTCTTTGCCGACCTCGGAAATCTCAAGGAGGGCGACGAAGTGACCGTTTCCACCAATTACGGCAGATTCACCTACAAGGTAAGTCGGCTCATCAGCTTCCCGAGCACTGACAGACAGTATGTAGCCCACTCTGATATGACGAGCCTGACGCTATATACCTGCAAGCGTGACCTGTTCGGAAGCTCTGAGATGCGTATAGGCGTTATCTGTGAGCCCGTAAAGAAAGCCTTCTATACCGATGCAAAGGAGGCTGATAAGTAATGAAAAGCGCAGTTTCGTATCTGTTTTCGCTCATAGTATCCGTTATGCTCGTGTTTACGCTTATCGGAGCAGTCGGCTCGCTCACAGCGAATATAAACATAAACGAGGACAAGTTCCACACTCTTGCGGCTGACAACGACCTCAGCGGCAAGACGAGGGCTCAGCTCGACAAGTATTTCTCCTCACGCTATAACAGCACCGGTATCCCTGCCGACGTCTACATGGACGCTATCGACGAGGCTTACCTCGACCGTGTCATAAACGAATATATCGACAGCGGCTTCAATGCGCTCCGTACCGGAAACGATATAAGCGTTAACGTCAGCAACAAGAAGCTCGAGGGCTCTATCGACCAGTTTTTCGTAGAATCAGCCGATTCTGCCAATGCAAAGATTGACGACAGATTCGAGCAGAAGCTTGACGCTGCCAAGGAGTCAGCTTACGCCGTTATAATGGAATACTGTGACGCATACAAGTTCAATTCACTGAAAAAGCATGGTGTCCTCGATAAGCTCACGCCTTTGTTCAACAGGCTCGACCTGATAGTTATTGCTTTCACAGTGGCTTCTGCACTTCTCATGCTGCTGCTTCTGGTTATAAATATCAAGTCAAAGCCGGTTACTATGTTCTGGATAGGCGTTTCGTCGCTGATAACCGGAATAATTGCAGGAGTGCCCTCGGGCTTTCTCCTTGCGACCCGCTACTTCGAGCGCTTCACCATAAAGCAGCCTCAGGTCTACACAGCTTATACCTCGGTGATGAAGCAGTACACCAATGCGTTCCTGTCAGCCGCGATATGCGGTGCAGCGGCGGGAATATGCTTCATTATCGTATACAGGACCGTTATCAGCAAGAACAAGACAGTCGCTCCTACCCGCGTGTGAGATTTTTTCCTGCGAGTGTTGCAATTTCAGACACAATGTGATATAATTAGCTTGTGCTCTGTTCGGGCACGCTGAATGCCATAAAGCCGGCTGACATTCGTCTGCCGGCTAAAATAAAGTTTCATGGAGGTCAAAACAATGGGAATGTTTGACAAACTTATCGCTAATCTTAAAGCAAGCAAGAAGACTATCGTTTTCACTGAGGGAAGCGACGCTCGTATCCTTTCAGCTGCTGACAGACTCCTTAAAGAGGGTCTCATGGGCGTTATCCTCTGCGGCAAGGACGCTGAGGTAAAGGCTGCTGCATCTGCCGGCGGCTTCAATATCGACGGCGCTGAGATAATCGACCCCGAGACATATCCTGAGATGGAAGCTCTCGTTGCACAGATGTTCGAGCTCCGCAAGGGCAAGATGACAGAAGAAGAGTGCCGTACAGCTCTCCAGAAGTCCAACTATTTCGGAACAATGCTCGTAAAGGCTGGCAAGGCTGACGCTCTTCTCGGAGGTGCTACATATTCAACAGCTGATACAGTACGTCCCGCACTTCAGATAATCAAGACAAAGAAGGGCGCAAACCTCGTAAGCTCTTCATTTATCCTTTTCAGAGAGAAGGACGGCAAGGAAGAGCGTATCGCAATGGGCGACTGCGCTATCAACCTCAGCTATGCTGACACAGTTGACAAGGAGGGCAACGTAGTCCTCACAGCTGCAAGAAAGCTCGCAGAGGTAGCTGTTGAGACTGCAAGAACTGCTGACTTCTTCGGAATCGACCCGAAGGTAGCTGTACTCAGCTTCTCGACATACGGCTCAGGAAAGGGCGGCACAGTTCAGCTCAGCCACGACGCTGTTATCGAGGCTCGCAAGCTTGATCCCGAGCTCGTTATCGACGGCGAGTTCCAGTTTGACGCTGCTGTTTCAGCAGAGGTAGCTAAGACAAAGTGCCCCGATTCAAAGGTTGCAGGACAGGCTAACACCTTCATCTTCCCGCTTATCGAGGCTGGCAACATCGGCTACAAGATAGCTCAGCGTCTTGGCGGATTCGAGGCATACGGTCCTATCCTTCAGGG
>DEDQ01000076.1:6780-7327 GCA_002350065.1 Ruminococcus flavefaciens | reverse complement strand
ATCATCACAGCCGGCATGGCTTGATTCCTATACCGAAATATTAAAGGCTGCATATTAATATGCAGCCTTTGACTTTCAAAAAGCAATGATATAATTGTTGATCAGCGGGCGCACAATGTGCGCCCGTTCTTGTCTTTATTGAAACTACAACTTTTTATTTCTTGTATGATTCCGGAAGCTTATCTATCAGGTGCGCGTCGTATTTCATGATAGACAGAGCGTCCTTGCTGCTTATGCCGTCGCCGTTGTCGTAGACATCAGCATTGCGTTTGCCCTCGGGAGAGAGCTCGTACTTGTCCTTGTTGCCTATATTCTGGAGTATAGCCACAGCGTCGCCGACTGAAACGTGACCGTCTGTATTTGCGTCGCCCCAGTTGATATCGCCGTCTTCGGAGGCGGTAACAGTAGTAGTTGTAGTTGTTGCCTTTGCTGAGGAGGTAGTGGTCGTTGCCTTGGTAGTAGTCACTCTCGGAGTATCATCGTCCGCCATGGGGTACTTTTTGAGGTCGGGGAGCTCGTCGAGGGTGATGCAGTATTCGCTGTTGTA
>DEDQ01000076.1:6511-6732 GCA_002350065.1 Ruminococcus flavefaciens | reverse complement strand
GGGCAGAAGTAGAGCCAGCCCGCCTTGTCGTCAATGAGACTATCAACAGAGGGGATAGAGTCGTTCTCGGTCATGGCAACCATTTTCTCGCCGTCGGTTCCCTGTACGAGACTGTAGAAGGTCGAAGCGATAGAGCTGAGATTGGGCAGTCCGTCAGCGGCATTGTACTTGTCGTAGCCGACGATATCAACAACGTCATCGCCGGGGTACCACTCGGAAGC
>DEDQ01000076.1:2206-6374 GCA_002350065.1 Ruminococcus flavefaciens | reverse complement strand
CCCCACCAGAACCATGCACCCTCGGCTTCGTGGAGAGGTCTCCAGAGGATAGGCACATCGGCTTCCTTGAGCTTCTGCATTTCTCCCGCGATGAGCTCGATATCGGCGAGGAGCTTTTTATTCTCCCAAGTGCCCTCAGTGAGAGCGCGGGAGATGCTGAATGTTGTGTATGTTGCACTTGCTGATTCAACGTAGAATGCAACGCCGTTGCCCTCTTCGTCGGAGGGAACGTTCCAGTGCCATGTTACGGTAGCGATGCCGTGGTACTTGTTCACCCACTCGATACAGCGCTCGGGAGCGTGGTCGCGCCAGTCCATTGAGGTATTGTATGCGAGGAAGTCGATACCGCGGATAGCGGGCTGTTTGCCGGTCTGTTCCTTGATGTACTCAAATTCAGCCTCGTTGTCCTTGATGAAGACGTCGGGGGAGTTCCAGCTGTTGTAGTTATGCTCGCCGCAGTATTCCTGCTGACCGGCTATAATATGGTTGCCGTACTGGTCGAGGAGGTAGCTGTAGAGCCTCTTTGCAGAATCGGAAGCATTCGGGTTCGAGAGCTGCTTTGTAGGGGAGAGGTTCCTTATTTTCTCGGGAGCCGGCTTCAGCGTGAGGTAATCGAAGAAGGTGTAGCCCCAGTAAGCCTTGAATTCGATAGTATTCTTGCCGGCTTTGAGGTTAACGATGCCGGCGGAGGTCTCCTTGAAATTGGGAGTGTAGGGGAAGGTGACTTCGCCCTGATTGACGTTGTTGACCTGAAGATACTGCACCTTCTTGCGAGGGTCAGAGGGTTCGCAGTAAGAGATGTTCATCTCATAGAGTCCTGCCTCGGGGACGTCTACTTCGACGGAAACGGTCGTACCCTTCTGGTCGAGGTAGGAAAAGCCCTTGCCCGAGTAGTTGCTGAGGTCCGTATCCTCGGGGAAATCCTCAGTTTTTACGCCTTTTACGCCCTCGGAGTAGATCTTGCCTCCGCTTGTTTTTCCGTCCTCAAATTCATACTTCATAATGTCCTCCGCATTTGCAGATGATATACCCGCGATGCTTGAAAAAGATGTTCCGGCAGCAGTTATAGCCGCCGCGAGTGCCGCGGAAACTATCCGCTTAAATGATACGTAACTCATATTTACAGCCTCCTTAAATTATGAGCTTTTGCTAATTATAGTTTAACATATCTCACTGGTTAAAGTCAAGCATATTTAGTTGAATAATCTTTTGAGAGATTAAACGCGAGGTTGATATGGTCGCAAAAAAGAAACTGCAAGTTTTGAATCCGCGTGTTATTTGCGGAGGACAATGTACGTATATCATTGCATTTATTGCAGTTTCTCAAATAATAGTTGCTATCCGGCGTTAAATGTGTTATAATAAATACATATTAAATAAAAAGCGAGGTGCGCTATGAATCAGCATACACGTTTCAACCTCCCGATATGTCTCACAGTCGAGGAGGACGCATTCTTCCACACGGACGAGATAGTCCGCAGATATATACCCGACATCATCGGTCAGAAGGCTGTTATTATCTCCGAGGAGTTCCTCATTGGCATCTACCGCGAGAAAATAGAGGATATAAGCCGCGATTTCGGCGGAGCTGAGATAATCGCAATGGGCGGAGCAAGCTTCGACGAGGCAGTATCTATTGCCAAGAAGGTCTGCGTTGAGGACATAAAGATAATCATCGGCATTGGCGGCGGCAGAGTGCTTGATACCGCGAAATACGCCGCACACATCAGCAAGGCGGTCTATATCTGTATGCCTACTTCCCTGAGCAATGACTCGCTTGCATCGCCGTTTTCGGTGCTCGAGACATATGGAAAGGTGCGTAAGACCTTCGCGTGCAAGATTCCCACAGCGATAATAGTTGACACAAATATGATAATCAACGCTCCCGAGGGACAGACTCTTTCCGGCATCGGCGACACTATCGCAAAGCATACGGCTCTGTTTGACTGGAAGCTCTCGGCTTCAAAAAGCGGTTCTCAGGTGGACGATTTTGCATATGCTCTGAGCCGTATGAGCTACGATTCAGTTTATCACTGCGACGAGAAAAACATGAAAAGCCGCGTGTTTATCCGAATTCTCTCCCGAGCGCTCGTCATGGGAGGACTTGCCATGGAAATAGCCGGTTCATCGCGTCCCTGCAGCGGAAGCGAGCACCTTTTCGCTCACGCGATAGAGGAATACTACCCCGAAGTGAAGATTTCCCATGGTCTCGGAGTTGCTCTCGGAACTATCCCCGCGTGCATTTTTCAGGGTCAGGAGCCTGACGGTATCATGCGTTTTTTCAAGGCTCACGGACTTGATTTCGACCCTGCCTCCTACGGCATAACCGCTGAAATGTTTGCCGATATGTGGCTGAAAGCGAGAACGGTGCGCACGGGCAGGATAACCGTCCTCGACGGGATAAAGCACGATACAGTGCAGCTTAACGAGATATACAGCAGAATGCAGGAGGGAATATGAAAACAGGTCTTATTTTTGATATGGACGGCACGCTCTGGGATTCATCAGACCAAGTGGCTGCTGCGTGGACAGAGAAGCTCCGCGAGCTCGGATACGGCGATATAGTCATAACTCCGGAGGCTATGACGCGGGTAATGGGTCTTACAATGGACAAGCTTGCAGACATACTCTTCGAGAAAATGCCAAGGGAGGAGCGTATGCCGGCACTTGACGCCTGCGGCGAGTACGAGAATGAATACCTCCGCAAGCATGGAGCAGTGCTCTATCCGGAGCTTGAAGCAACTCTGAAACGTCTGAAAGAGAAGTATCCGCTCTACATCGTGAGCAACTGTCAGAGCGGCTATATAGAGGCATTTCTCGAGCATTACGGCTTTGGCAGATATTTTGAAGATATCGAATGCTACGGCAACAACCTCAAAAACAAGGGCGACAATATTGCTCTTATCGCCCAGCGCAACGGACTCGAAAAAGCGTACTACATCGGCGACATACAGGGAGACTATGACTCAGCTACTCAGGCGGGAGCCGACTTTATCCACGCCGCATACGGCTTCGGAACTATCAACGCTGACGTTCCAAGGCTTGAAAGGTTCAGCGACCTGCCGGAGCTCCTTGAAAAACTTGAAGCACATACCTGACCGCAGGGATACTCACAAAAACAGGTCACTTTACCGCAAATACGGAGAAATATATGGCGTCTAAGAAAGAATATCTTGACTATATACTTGAACAGCTGTCGGGACTCGACGATGTATCCTACAGGAAGATGATGGGCGAGTACATCATATACTACAAGAACCGGATAATAGGTGGAATATACGACGACCGCTTTCTTGTCAAGCCGACAGATTCAGCCAAAAGGCTCATGCCGGAGGCGGTAAGTGAGCTTCCATATGAGGGAGCAAAGCCTATGCTTCTGGTGGAAAACACTGACGACAGGGATTTCTTGTTCGAGCTGTTAAATGTGCTGGCTGATGAACTGCCGCCGCGAAAATAATACAGCAGAAAAAGGGAGAATGCATTTACGCATTCTCCCTTTGATTTTTGTATCTGTAACGTAGTCTTATTCGTCAGCTCCGACTGCGGAGATTACCTCTGTAAGGAGGTTTGCAGGAAGCTGCTCGTATCTGAGGAAGTCGAATGTAAAGCTTCCCATGCCTCGTGTAGTCTGGCGGAGATACATTGCGAAGTCGTGCATCTCGCGGACAGGCACCTCAGCAACTATCATAGTCACGCCGTGAGAAACGGGCTCCATGCCGAGAACACGTCCGCGGCGCTTGTTGAGCTCGCCCATGATGTCGCCGGTGTTGTCGTCGGGAGCAGTAACTTTCAGCTCGCCGATAGGCTCGAGCATTACTGGGTCAGCCTGACGGAGACCCTCCTTATATGCGATGGAAGCGGCAGTCTTGAATGCCATTTCCGATGAATCTACGGGGTGGTAGGAGCCGTCAACGAGGATAGCTTTAAGACCTACAACGGGACAGCCTGCGAGAACGCCCTTCTTTACGGAATCCTCGAGACCCTTCTGAACAGCAGGGAAGTAGTTCTTGGGAACAGCTCCGCCGAAAACCTTCTCCTCGAAAACGAGAGTATCGCTTACGCAGGGCTCGAACTCTATCCAAACGTGACCGTACTGACCGTGTCCGCCGGACTGCTTCTTATGCTTGCCCTCGACCTTTACCTTCTTGCGGATAGTCTCCTTGTAAGC
>DEDQ01000076.1:1859-2106 GCA_002350065.1 Ruminococcus flavefaciens | reverse complement strand
AGTATCATTTCCTTGGTGTTCTCGTCCTGAATGTATGTGAGAGTGGGGTCTTCCTCGGTTATTCTCTGCATACCGGAGGATACCTTAGCCTCGTCGCCCTGAGCCTTGGGCTTAACAGCCATAGAGTAGCACGGACGCGGGAATTCCATATCGCTGAAAGCAACAACGCGTGAAGCGTCAGCGAGAGTGTCGCCGGTGTTTGCTGTTATCTTTGAAGCAACAACGATATCGCCGGCAGAAGCGGAAG
>DEDQ01000076.1:0-1773 GCA_002350065.1 Ruminococcus flavefaciens | reverse complement strand
CCTGACTTAGCGTTCATAGCTTCGGAATTAGCCTTTAAAGTGCCGGACATTACGCGGATAAAGGACATCTTGCCAACAAAGGGGTCAGCAACAGTCTTGAATACATAAGCTGCGAGCGGGTCGCTCTCGGAGCATTTCACCTCAACGAGGTCATCGTTCTTGTCCACAGCTTCAGCGGTGAACACCTCGTTAGGCGAGGGGAGAAGCAGCTCGAACTCCTTCAGGAGCATATCTATGCCTGCGAGCTCGGTAGCTGATGTGCAGACAACGGGAGTGATGATACCGCGGTTCATACCGTCGTGGATACCGTCGATGAGCTCCTTCTGAGTGAAGGGCTCGCCCTCGAAGAACTTCTCCATGAGCTCGTCGGAGGTCTCAGCAACAGCCTCGGAAACGGCTGCAACAAGTCCCTCGATACGGTACTCGAACTTTTCGGATATCTCAGCAGTGGGCATATCAGTCTCGACTGCGTTGCCATTGCCGTCGTATTTGTAAGCCTTCATTTCGATGAGGTTGACGTAGGAAACTATCTCTCCGCCGCTGATAACGGGAACAACAACAGGGCATACGGTAGGACCGAAAACGGTCTTGAGCTCTGTGAGAACGTTGAAGAAGTTAGCGTCCTTGTCATCTATCTTGGTAACGACGAACATCTTGGATTTGCCCTGCTTTACAGCCTCATCGTAAGCCTTTCTTGCTCCGACCTTGACGCCGGACTTCGCTGAAACGGTGATGAGAACAGTATCAGCCGCGCGGACGCCCTCTGTCATTTCAGCCGCAAAGTCGAACAGACCGGGAGTGTCAAGAAGATTTATCTTATAATCGTTATATTCAAAAGCAGCGAGAGAAGTGCTGATAGAAATAACTCTCTTTATCTCTTCGGGGTCGTAGTCGCAGACAGTAGTACCGTCGGAGGTCTTTCCGAGGCGGTCAGAAGCTCCTGCCTTGTAGAGCAGAGCCTCAGCGAGGGAGGTCTTGCCTGAGCCGTTATGACCGGCAAGTGCGATATTTCTTATTTTGGATACATCATAGTTTTTCATTTGGTTATTCTCCTCCGGAATGGATTTAGTTATATATGAAATAAAATTGTTATATATAACCACAATGAATATTATATATCATAAGTTAAAAAATTGCAATAGTTTAACAGTCTTTTCTACATTTCATAATGCTTTTGACATAATTATTTATGCATTTTGTATAAAGAAAGATGTAAAAATAGAGAATAGAGAATTAATTTATCGGCTTTGCTGACGGTTTCAGAGCAGTCCTTGTAACGGGAAAACCACTGCTGAACATGAGCATTATCCCGCAGTATGAGATAAGCCATATGCCGGTGAATACGACCATGTCAGCTACAGAACTGCTGTTCATGCCGAAAATCAAGAAAACCAGCTCGGTGAGCGACATAGTCATGAACGCATAAGCTGCCGGAGCAACTATCGTCCGCAGCGGACGGAAGCGGACTCCCGTAATGCGAAGGACCTTAACAAACCGCGAAATATTGCCTGATATATTGCTTGCGTAGTAGGAGACAGCTATCCCGATGAAGCCGAATCGCGGCACAAGTATCAGGACTGCTGCAATGCGTATCACGTACTCGGCGAGGTAATTCACCGACGAGAAGCCCTGCTCGCCCATGCCCTTGATAATGGCTTCGAGGACAATTTCCATGTAGATGAACGGCACGACCGGAGCGATAGCGGAGATGAGTCCTCCGGCGAGGTCTCCGCCGCCGAGCAGATGCCCGACAGGTCTGCCGAAGCGTATGAG